>DASVMC010000506.1:0-9033 GCA_036384555.1 Niabella sp.
ACTTCCCCTTTTGCTTTGAAGGTTGCCATGCTTTTGCGCAACTGGTCTGCTTCGGTGGGTGTAAAACCTGCCGCCACGATAGCAATCCTCATCGCCTGCTCCTGGAACAAAGGAACACCCAGGGTTTTACCTAAAATTTCTTCCAGTTCTTTGGACGGATATTCAATCGTTTCCTGGCCATTACGGCGGCGCAGGTAAGGATGTACCATATTTCCCTGGATCGGTCCGGGCCTTACAATGGCTACCTCAATCACCAGGTCATAAAAGCAGTTCGGTTTCAGGCGGGGCAGCATGGACATCTGTGCGCGGCTTTCGATCTGGAATACACCTACAGTATCGGCATTGCTGATCATTTCATAGACCTTCGGATCATCCTGTGGGATATTGGCTAAAGTAAGATCCAGGTTATAATGCTGCTTGGCGAGATCAAAACATTTACGAATACAGGTTAGCATACCTAGCGCCAATATGTCTACTTTCAATATCCCTAAAGTATCAATATCATCCTTATCCCATTCGATGTTGGTGCGGTCTTTCATGCGCGCGTTTAGGAGCGGACAAAGGTCTGATAATCTATTCTGGGTCATGACGAAGCCTCCCGTGTGTTGTCCCAGTTGCCTTGGAAAACCAATATATTGCCGGGTGAGCTTCAATACTTTTCTTAGGTGCGGATCGTCGGGGTTCAGGCCAGCCTCGCGGACACGATCTTCATCTACACCTTCATCGTGGATACCGCTACAGTTTGCAAGGATATCAATGGTATCCAGGGAAAGGCCCATTGCCTTTGCCACATCTCTTACAGCCCCTTTGTATTTGACCATTGTTACGGTAGCAACAATAGCCGCATGATCCCGGCCATATTTCTTATAAATGTTCTGGATCACTTCTTCGCGACGTTCATGCTCAAAATCCACATCGATATCAGGAGGTTCATTCCGCGCAGAAGATGCGAACCGTTCAAAGAGTAAATCAAATTTTGTCGGATCCACGGCTGTAATGCCCAGGACATAACAAATAGTGGAGTTGGCGGCAGATCCCCGGCCCTGGCAAAGGATCTTTGTTTGTTTTGCAAACTGAACGGCGTCATACACGGTAAGAAAATACTGGGCATAGTCCATTTCTTTTATAAATTGGAGTTCGTATTCTATAGAATACCGGATTTTCTCGGGTAAAGTTTCTCCATAAATCTCGTGGGCATGCTTCCAGGCCAGGTATGTGATTTGTTCCAAAGGCGTGCGCCCGTCTGTTGTTAGCTCTGCAGGGTAAACATATTTTAACTCATCCAAAGAAAAAGTACAGGCTTTTGCAATTTCCTGTGTACGGCGAATCGCATCAGGATACTGGCGAAACAGGCGCAGCATTTCAGCGGGCGGTTTTAAATACCGCTCTGCATTTTGATGCAACAGAAAACCGGCTGTATAAATATTTTTCTTCTCCCGCGTGCAGGTAATGATATCCTGTAACTGCCTCCGGGACGTGTCGTGATAATGTACATCGTTGGTTGCAAGGAGCGGCATCTGGTATTGATCGGAAAGTTCGGATAACAGGTAGAGCTTTTTTATATCATCGCCCTGGTAGGAGCGGCTGGCGGCGAGGTAAACTTGCCCTTTTAAAACCGTACTGTATTCCTGTAAGTCACTTTTAAAAGGCGCTTCATAATCGAAGTTAGACAGTTTCGCTGGTGGAAGCACCGCAAATAAAACTCCCTCTTTAAAACTATAAACATCTTTTTTGTATAAAAGGCATTTCCCTTTTTCAGTGCGAAGATTACCGGAAGTCAACAGGTGAGAAAGGCGGGCGTAAGCATGTACATTGGTCGGATAGGCGAGCAAAGAAGCACCGTCTGCAAGGTTGAGTTGGCAGCCAACAATGATCCGCATGCCCTTTGCTTTAGCGGCGGCATGGGCACGTACTATACCGGCAAGCGTATTATGGTCGGTAATAGCGATTTCGGTATAACCCAGTGCAGCGGCTTGTTCCACCAGCTCCTGCGGGTGGGAACCGCCGCGCAAGAAACTGAAGTTGGAAGTAATATGTAGCTCCGTGTACTGCATTAGCTTTAATTTCAGGCAAAATAGCCATGTAAAAACCACTGGTGCGGCCTTGAACCATCATAATGACCCAGGCGGAAGATCCAGAACCTTTCACCGGCTTCATTTTCCACGATATAGTAATCACGATGCTCGCCATCCTGTATCCACCATTCCGCTTCAATCCTTTCTGGGCCGTCTGCTTTTTTAATTTTGTGCAATTTGCCTCTGTGCCTAAAATGCATGGGCGGGTAATCCGGGATCGGCGCTGCCACCTGCACCGGTTCGGGAGTGCGGAGGAGACGGACCGGTCGCGGTCGGTCGGGCCAGCTGGTTGTGGGTTCTTCTTTTAATGAAGTGGCCTCTTTAAATGAGCGCTCCGGCCAGTAATGCTCGTCCGGCAGATATCGATGTACCGCATTTTTACCGAGCTTACCAGTTAACTGGTCCAGTAGTTCTGCCAACCCTTGATCACTGAGGTTACTGTGATGCCATATTGCTTCCTGGGAGGATCTCACCTTCTCAACCACCGAAGCTTCCAGCAAAAACAGTTCAATACCTAATGCGGGTTCAATAGTGTCTATTTTTTGCTCGAAAAGTTTAAAGAGGTGCTCGGGATGGTTAGATGCCAGGTGTGTACCGATATCGATCTGCAACGTTATGCCATCTATACGCCGGGCTTTAAAGATGGCTTTACGTAATCCTTTGCCTTCTTTAACCAAACGTCCGCAAAGGGAATCGAGCAGTTGTTGTAAGGCAAGCTCAATGCCATAACGGGTAACAACAGGTTCCAGGCAAGGCAGACACTGCTGGTAGGGTTTTATTGGTTGCAAAGGAAAGGTAAACTCATTTGTACACCCGATTGCCTGGTCTATTCGTTCCAGTAATGTTTTACCAAAGCGGCGGCGTAAAGAATTCCTGTCCAGGGATAGGAACGCTGCAATGGTATACATGCCGAGTTTATGTAAACGATCTGTGATCATGGGCTCCAATCTTAAAGCCGCCGGAGGCAAATCTAAGATGGCAGAACGTTCCTGGCCGGTTGGTATTATTGTTATCGTTTCCTTACTGTATCGGGCAAGCGCCCAAGCTGCACCGATGGTACCAGCCATCGCCATGCGGGCAGTATATCCAAAAGCCTTTAATCGCTTTTGGATATCTTCCAGGTAGTTTTGCTCGCCATACCAAAGATGAGTACACCCGCTGGCATCTAACGTTAAACCGTCAGGTGGGTCAATGGTAACAGAAGGGGTGAATAGGTTCGCCCAATGTCCCAAACCGGAAAGGATTTTTTCAGCAAACCCCGGTTGATCATCAATTACCTGCAACCCCGCTACCAGCGCACGGGCGTCTGCCACGGCCATGCCGGGATGGATACCCTCGGATCCTGCTGCCGGAGATACGGCCGTAATGCGCATACGACCATGATCGGGAGCAGCAACGACAAAATTCTCAAAGTCCGGATGGCGGCGAATCATCCCCTCCACAACCAGGTGCGGAAAATATATGGTAACGAACCGGCTCATATTAACTGATTTTTCGAAGCTGTTCCTGTACAGCAATAGCAGGCATTGCGGAGGGCACCGTTTGAAAATGACCGTCCATCCAGACCAATTGCCAGGTGCCGGTCCTGCCACCCCGAACTTTTAATAAATTGATATTCCAGCAAGGATGGGTTACTCCAGGCAGTTTTTTGGGGTGATGGCTGGCTGCCGGCGTTACCAGCCAGCGGCTGACACAGACAGTAGGATGCAGGTTACGGTTTGTGCGAAGGACGAAGCCGGTAACGCCGCTTTTTTCAACAGCAAGTTGCAGCCTTCTGGAAATAGTAAAGTCAAGGTCCGGCAATTCACAAACTACCGCTGCAATGCTGTTCATTTGCAGACAGGTCTCCATTGTCCAGGCTAAATCCTGTTTGTTTTTAGCATTGACCAAAAGAAGACGCTCGGGAGAAAGCCCGAAACTGCTGAATCCAGGAGGAAATAAGATTTTGTCCGGACTGATCCAGATACAGGGCCCATTGTTTTTCATCAGGCAGCCCAGCACACCTGCAATAAAACCGGTAGTCGCTGCTGTACTGGCAGGAGAAGTGGTAACACATTCGTGTACCGCTGCGGTTGGGAATCTTTGATCCGGAAATGCTTCCAGCACAGGTCCTAAAGCCACCCTACCCGCCGATACATCGGTGTTGGGTTTACCGCCTTGCATCCGGAAAATCTCCTGCTGCAAGCGGGTAAAAGTGTCCTGTACTGAAGTATTCATACCACAAATTTATACTAAATAAATTAGTAAAAAACAAGCTAATTTATTTAGCTTTTGTTTTTGGCTGAAATTCAGCTGATTAGTTGCCTAAATATTTTTATTGGGCATAATACTTGTATTTCCCGCTATTATGAAGCCATCCAGGCCAACATCTAAGCGCAAAAAAGACCCAATGCTTTCGCGGGTATCACCGATGCTCTGTACTTTGGTAAAAGCGGTGCCTGAACTTGTAAAGAAAATAATAGCCCCTCTTCAAAATATTTTCACTATGCAGAGCAACCCGGTAATGCACATTATCTTTTGGTGGATCGAGATATCAATGCGATTGATACGTTAGTTAACGACAGTGTATTTATAAGCGTTACACCAGCAATTATTTCAAGCCAAAACACCCCTTTAAAAGTCATAGTAACCAATAAAGCTTCGCGAAATTACCGGCTTTGGGATACCTGGATACTCAAACAACTTATTACCAACAGCTCTGGTAAAATTTTGGATTCCAAAATAGAAGGGGGAGACATTCGTGATTGGGAAGAACTGAAATCAGGAGATTCTAAAGAATATAAAATAAAACTATCAAGGCTTTTCAGCCCCCTTCAACCCGGCAAATACCAACTGCTCACAAACATAGACGCCGCTATTGGCCCTTGTAAATGTTTTGCAAGATCTAACACTATTACTATTCTGGAAAAGTAGACCGAATAATACTGCTTGGCAATGTCTTTTGAATTCCAGCCCTGGTAATTCATGGCACCTTCGTTGCGTCGCAATCCGTTCATCTTTTGTTTAAATGGCATCTGATTATTCATTTTCCTAAAAAGGAATATGAAATAGAAGAAAAATAGACCGGAATTTTTCAATGAATAGGGGGCAAAAGCGCAGCAAGTTAGCCACTTCATTTTTTTGCGCCTTACTTAAATGGCCAATTGGAACCTGCCATTTTGATAGAATTACACCAAGCCTCTACACAAACCCCTCCCGCAATTGATGCAGTTTCCACTTGGCCCCATGGAAGCTGTGGCTGTGTTCTTGCTTTCTTTTTTCCCTTTTTCTTTTGAAAAAATATTTTTTAACACACAAAACACAGACAGATGGAGACAAACTTTTTTACACAGGTTGCGGGGTTACAGTTACAGGGTGATCTAATCCTGACTATCAGAACGCTGCCGGATGGAATGGTGGCAGTTTCAGCCTACCTGAAAAACGAACAAGTTGCAAACCCCGGTAAGCACAGGATTACGCCGTTTGCAGTGACAGTTAAAGCGGCAGATCTTGACCTTGAATTTTTTGATACGCTTTCAAAACCACTTCAGGAGGTTTCCTCCATTATGGAAAGCATGGCAGCTATCAATAAGCAAGTAGAAGAAGCAAAAGCCGCGTTAGTCAAAAGCCAGAAAGCTAAAGCCGGTCAACAAGAAGACCCCAAAATTAAACGGTTCAATGAAGCCATGAAAAAGGTGGATGAGTTGGACGAGGGGGGAAAACACCGGCAGGCATTAGCAGCGTTACCCGATCCGGCTGAATTTCCTGATCATGCCGATGCACTTGAAGAAAGGAAAAGAGAACTCACTGACAAGTTTGCACCTGAATTATTCTAATCATCTAAAACCTACAATTATGTTAATCACTACACAATTACAGCGCGTATTTAAGTTTGAAGAAAAAGGCGAAGATCTCACACTTACAGACCCTTCAATCAACTTCACACCGGAGGCCGTTTTGAATTTCTATTCTAATACCTATGCCATCCTTACAACGGCACGCATAGAAGGCCCCGAAATCGACAATGACCAGCTTGTCTACAAATTTGTTACAACAATGGGAACAAAAGGATAAGCATATGAAAAAGCAAAAGCATCCCAAAACAGCACTTGTTAATAAAAAATCTGAAACATGGCAACAATATCAACGATTCCAGAAACTTCTATCAAAAATAGACCGATATCAGGACGCACAAGACGTTCTGAACGACAAACGCCAAAGCGCTCCTGCGTATTTGATCCCAATGGTTTTTTAAAAATGAAATTCGACCCCATTTATTTGGTTCCACAGCAGTCCATTTATAAAATTGAGACCGAGTTTTTCAATTCATTTGAAAACGTTTGTAGTGGCCTTGGTTTGAATGTACTGCCGAAACCCGCCGCATCGTTTCCACATAACATTAGCATTAGTTACCAACAATTGAGTATTGAGGTAGCGCGTCAAAGAAAGTCATGTATCATAACGCAGGACGATCAACAAGAAACCTGCATAGCAGTTTTCAATGAATACGTAACCCCCTACTTTCTCAATTATATTCCTTTTAGACCTATCTGTAATATAATAATTGCAGATTGCTATAAAGACTTAAAACCTTTAGTTCTTGAAATCAGCCGTTACCTGTGCTTTAACGCTCAATTTAAGGAATTCAGTCATGGAAGTTATGCCTGGGAGATATATGATCGGCTACGGGAATCTGAATGGGAGTATCAGGATGAGGAAGAAACTTCCAATACTGACCTGATTGATGCGATTGATATCATGCAACGAATTTCGGATAAATATTTCCCCGAAATTGATAAACCCACTTCTTTAAACCGTTTAAAATGCGCGATCAAAAAGCTGAAAAGGACACCGGGGAATTATGAAAAGTGGATTACTATCGGGGAGGGCTTTTTAAACCTTATTACCCAATACCCGGATTATTCGCTCCGCACTCATATTCCATACGAGTATTTTAAAGGAGTCAATCAAGATGAATTGGTTTGGTTGGAGCAATGGGCCTGCTTTTATTGGAGTGGGAATGATATTCTTTATACCCCATTTGAAGAATGGGTGCAAACGGAATTGCAGGAGAAATGTGTGAAGGAAGCCCCGCTTAATATTTCTGTTTTTAATACTTCCTCGGCAGGTCAAATTGAAAGCTTGGATTATGAAATCCGGCTATTTGACCTTTTAGATCAATTTGTTTGTCTTTTAAATGATTATGACCATGAATTATAATGATATCTCAACAGACTTTGAAACACCTGTTATTCCGTTTAAAGCCCTTGTATTCTATAATAAAGAGACTACCTCAGAAGATGCTTTTCTTTATGTTGAGAGTTACGATATTTCAGAATGTGGCAACCCAATTAATGCGCATCCGCTTACGCTTAATGAAATGGAAGACCTGAAACACCTTTTTGTACAAAAGCAGGACAGTTTGCGACAGTTTTTACATTCAGATGGATTGTTACCAGCGAACCTGCTTTTTTTAAGAACAATTCCTGACGAAGAAAAGGTTATATGGTTTACAGAACCCTCAGAGCAAACCTTGTTTTTCGTGGATAGCCTTGGAATCCCCAACGGACAAAGGGCAAATGTTCCGGCAATGGTTTGGGAGGCAACTTCTGACAGTCTTTCCGTATATGCACTTAAACAACCCGGAAAGCCTGCGACAAACACAAGGCTATATCACGCGCCATTTTTCAATCTCTATAAAAACGGAGCTGTTTGTATGGGAACCGTGAATCTTGAATTTAAAAAAGACGAGAGTATTCAGGAATTCATCAAAAAGTGGCAGAACTATTTTTGGAACAGTCGCTTTTCTCACCTAATTGACGAGCATATTCCAATAAAGAAGAATATAGTTCAGCTATGGCAGAACCTGATCACCACAAAAGCAACGTTTCCCCTTTCTGTCCTAAAACCTTTAAATCTAACCTTTAAAAATATCCTGAAATGAACAATATTGAAAGACCCCGTGTACATTTTGCACCTTCTGAATTTCTGAATCCTGTAAATCCGATAACAATTAATATCATCGGTGCCGGAGGAACCGGAGGATGCCTGCTGACGGCTATTGCAAAAATAAACCATTGTCTTGTAGTATCAGGACGTTGTGGCTTTTCCGTCCAGCTTTTCGATAATGATAAAGTGACACCGGCCAACCGGGGCCGCCAGCTCTTTACAGAATCGGAGATTGGCTTGTACAAATCGGTTATCTTGATCAATCGCATAAACCGCTTTTGGGGCACAAACTGGAAAGCAAAAACTGTAAACTATGACAAGCGGTATTTTAAATTAAACCGATATAGCGCTTCTGACGCCGCAGTAATCACTATCAGCTGTGTTGATAATGTTGAGTCCCGTTTTGAGATGTGTAAATTCTTGAAGGCAGTGGAGAAAAAACACGGAATATATGGCCGTAATAAACCAACCTATTATTATGATTTTGGGAATAGCCGCCATACAGGGCAGGTAATTCTATCAACCATTTCAGAAGTAAAACAACCACGGTCACAGAAGTATCAAACAGTTCCCAGGTTGCCTCTTATTACTGAGGAATATGGCCAATTACTCAAAAATTCAGAAAAAGAAGATGATACACCCAGTTGTTCATTGGCCGAAGCTTTGCAAAAGCAGGATTTATTTATAAATCCGTCACTTGTAGAAATGGGTGCTTCGCTTCTTTGGAATTTATTTCTGGAAGGAATGATCTTTCATAAGGGCCTTTTCCACAACATAAAGACTTTTAATACCAACGGAATCCCGGTTTGACAAATAAGCCGGGCGTTTCGCCCGGCTTTCAATAAGTCACTTTAAAAACAATTAAAATATTAAAATTATGACTCCTTTTAAAATACAAGATTTGACAAATGATATTTCCGGTTTAGCTGAACTAAACAAGTATAATCAAAACTATTTCACTTATTCCTGTTCTGAACTAAATATGCAGGAAGTTACCAAAGACTTTGCATTACTTCAGGAATATACAAAG
>DASVMC010000507.1:0-4659 GCA_036384555.1 Niabella sp.
GCAGCAAAGCCCGGCTGCCTGCCGGCTGGAAACAAGGGTCATCGGCGCCGATGTAAATCCCTATCTGGCTATAGCTGCAGCCATAGCATCGGGTCTTTACGGGATCAGGCATCAGTTAAAATTACAGCAACCCGCTATAAATGGCAATGGTTATCTGGAAACCTCCTATGGAGTGTTGCCCCGTACACTGGAACAGGCAACAGCTGCCATGAAAGGTGCAGCTATTGCCAACGAGCTATTTGGCGAAAAATTCACAGCTCACTTTGTAAGCACACGCGAATGGGAATGGAAGCAGCATTTAAAAACGGTGACGGATTGGGAAATGAAACGTTATTTTGAGATCATTTAATGGGCAACTGTTCCAACTCCTGCTCTTTACAGAACGGGCCATCCTGCAGCGGCTGGTGCCGGCGTTCTGCAATCTGCTGACACAGTTCTGCAGCTGCTTACAGTAATAACACTCCAAAGCAATTATTTCATATTATTTTTGAGTATGGCATTTAATAAAATTTACCAGTACAATTTTCCAACCACTATCCGGTTTGGCGCCGGTGCCAGCAATGAACTCGGCGACTATTTAAAGAAAAACGGCATTTACCAGCCACTGATCGTAACAGACCCGGTGGTAGCGGGGCTGGATTTCTTTAAAAAGATCCTAACGAACCTCCGGTCTGCCGGTATTTCCGTTGAAGTTTTTGACCATATTCATAAAAACCCTGTAAAGTCTGATGTTTATAAGGGCACAGACCTCTACGATGCTACCGGCCGGGATGCTGTCATTGGTATTGGCGGGGGTGCAGCCCTGGATGTGGCACGCGCTGTTGTATTAAGGGTATACCACCGCGAAGATCTGTTCAAATATGATGATCTGATCGGCGGAGATGTATATGTAACCAATGAGGTGCCGCACTTCATCACGATTCCCACTACTGCAGGCACAGGCAGTGAAGTGGGACGCAGCGCCATCATTGCAGATAATGAAACACATCAGAAAAGAATCCTGTTCTCGCCCAAGCTGCTGGCAAAGATCGTATTTGCCGATCCCCTGCTGACGATGGACATACCGCCAGCTATTACAGCAGCTACGGGTATGGACGCATTAACGCATAATTTAGAGGCCTACCTGGTCAATATGGAGCATCCTATGTGTGATGGCATTGCGTTACAGGCCATTACGCTGATCCGCCACTCCATTGAAACAGCCGTTCATCACCCGGACGTGGAGTCCAGGAGCCGGATGCTGATCGCTTCCCTTATGGGGGCAGTGGCCTTCCAGAAAGGGCTGGGCGTTGTTCATTCTCTTGCCCACCCGTTATCCTCCTTACTGGACACGCATCACGGGCTGGCCAATGCCGTAAACCTGCCTTATGGAATGCGGTTCAACATTCCGGGGCAGGAAGCCAAATTTAAAAAAATTGCGGAGGCCCTGGAATTAAAAGACACCAGCGGGGATGCGGTGGTCAATTACCTGTTTGAACTCAATGCAGCCATTCACATCCCGCATCAGTTATCTGCAATAGGTGTTACGGAAGCGCACATTGAAACCCTATCCGATCTTGCGATTGCTGATTTTGCGCATCCCAACAATCCCATACCGGTATCAAGAGAAGATTTCCGGAAACTTTATTATGAAGCTTTATTATGAAGATCGGATTAACTTATACGGGGTCAGAGCAGAAACATATCAATTACAGCAACTGGATCAAAGGAGCCGATACCATCGAGGTAATTACGCTTTCAGCAGAACTGAACAACCTGAAGGCTGCAGCTTCCTGCGATGGCGTTATCCTTTCCGGCGGAGTGGATCTGTCGCCCGGGTGTTATTCCGGAGCAACCGGATATGCCAATGCGCCCGGCCATTTTAACAGGGACCGGGATGCTTTTGAAACCGCCGTTTTCCAGACTACACAACAAAAGGATATTCCGGTACTGGGCATTTGCCGTGGCATGCAGCTGATCAACTGTATTTACGGCGGCACATTGATACAGGACCTTGGAACAAAAAATGAAGTACACCGGGTAGCAAACGATCTTGACAAAGTGCACGGCATTACCGTCGTTGCCGGCAGTATGCTGCACCAGGTAATCGGGAGCAGGTACTGCGCCGTCAACAGCGCTCACCACCAGGCTATCGGCATACCCGGTAAAGGATTACAGATCACCGCTACCTCCGCAGATGGAGTTGCAGAAGCAATGGAGCGCACAATAACTGCCGACCAGCCCTTCCTGCTCTGCGTTCAGTGGCACCCGGAGCGGATGTATTATTTTGGCTTACAGCAAACGCTTCCCTCGGAAGGGATCCGGAAAAAATTTTTAGACGCAATAAAAAATCAATAACAAATGGAGGTCATCAACCCTGCTACGGAAGAACGGATCGCAACACTTGCGGAAGACAATGCTGCAACTCTTCAAAATAAACAGGATCGTTTAAGAACTGCGCAACCTGCCTGGCAGGCCCGTCCTTTAGCAGAACGCATAGCCGTTGTAAAAAAGTTCAGAGACCTGTTAGCCGCAAAAAGGGAATCCCTTTCGCAGGTGCTTACCAGCGAGGTAGGCAAACCACTGGCACAGTCGCGCAACGAGATCAACGGTGCTATTGCCCGTATCGACTGGCTTACAGGTAACGCTGCCAAATACCTCAGCGATGAGGTCATGCAAGAAACACCCGAAATGGAAGAACGCATTGTTTATGAACCTTTGGGCGTCATTGCCAATATCTCTGCCTGGAATTACCCGTATCTGGTAGGCATAAATGTTTTTGTACCTGCATTGTTAGCAGGTAATGCCGTTCTCTATAAACCTTCAGAATATGCATCGCTTACAGGGCTGGAAATAGAACGGCTGTGGAAGGAGGCTGGTCTGGGAAAAGACCTTTTCTTAACCGCCATCGGAACCGGTAGTATTGGTGAATTTCTTTTAGAAATGCCTTTTGATGGTTATTTCTTTACCGGCAGCTATAAAACGGGTCAGTATATTTATAATAAAGTAGCTTCAAAAATGGTACCCTGCCAATGTGAACTGGGCGGCAAGGATCCATTATATGTGACGGATGATGTAACAGACATTACAGCGGTTGCAGCGGCTACTGCGGACGGGGCTTTTTACAATAACGGGCAAAGCTGCTGTTCGGTAGAGCGCATTTATGTACATGAAAACAATTATGAACGGTATATTGATGCTTTTGTAAAAGAAGTCAATTCCTGGAAAACCGGCGCCCCTACTACGGAAGGCGTTTACTTTGGCCCTCTTACCCGTAAGGAGCAGCTGGCCGTTTTAGAAACCCAGGTTGCCGATGCGGTACAAAAGGGAGCCCGGGTGCTTACCGGAGGGAAAAAAGGCGAAGGGAAAGGCTACTACTTTCAACCAACGGTCCTTACTGATGTTACTGCGGCTATGCAGGTTATGCAGGAGGAATCATTTGGCCCCCTCATCGGCATCATGAAAGTAAAAAATGATGAAGCCGCTATTGCGCAAATGAAAGACACGTCATTTGGGCTTACGGCATCTGTATACAGTGCTTCCCGTTCAAGGGCGGAACAAATCCTCCAGCAGATCAATGCCGGAACAGGATACTGGAACTGCTGCGACCGGGTAAGTGCCGCTCTTCCTTGGAGCGGACGAAATCATTCAGGATTCGGTACCACCTTATCACATGCCGGCTTAAGAGCTTTTACAAAACCGAAAGCCTATCATTTAAAAAAGGCATAACGAAAGCCGGTTGCGTTGATAAAAGGGCCGCTGCTAATACACCGCTGCTCACGGATCTTTTATTGTTAGTTATACAGGCGCTATAAAAGCCGGCTTAGTGTATAGATCAGCAGCCCAACCAGACCGCCTACCAGGGTACCGTTGATCCGGATGAACTGCAAATCCTTTCCCACTTCCAGCTCCAGCTTATTACTCAGCTCCTTTCCTTCCCAATTACCAACGGTATTGCTGATGAGCCGGCCGGCCTGCTCCGTATTCCTCAGAATATAGAAATACGCATCGCGGCGGATCCATCCGTCAATGCGATCCCGTAATGCCGCATCCTGCTGCAGACTATCTCCCAGATCTTTTACCGATTTTCTGAAATAATGCTGGAGGGCAGACCTGCCGGAGCTAAGGTCCTGCAGGATACTTTTCTGCGCAGCTTTCCAGATGGAGGTAGCATATGCCTTCAGCTTCTCTTCTGAGAGCAATTCATCTTTCAGTTCCTGTAATTCCTTTTCCCATTGCGGATTTGTTTTTAAACTATCTGCAAAATTCAGTAGTTGCGTATGAATATCATTACGGATCTTGTGATTGGGATCCTTTCCAATTTCATCCAGATACTTGGCAATCCCGGCAGTCAGTTTGGATGCGATATAATTATTAACAAAACCGGGAATCAGAAAGTGGCTTTCCTGCTTTACCTTTTGTTTTACCAGCTCTTCATTACTGATCACATAATTTTTTATCTTGTTGACCAGAAAGTTGAGCAGGCGTGCGTGATCACCGCGGTCAATCACCAGGATCAGCCCGTTAGCCGCAATTTCATTGAGCTTTATATCTTTTAATAAGGCTTCTGATTTTTTGGTAATGAAGCCAATCACCATTTCTTCGTCGGCCTTTTCTATCATTTGTTTTAAAAGACGTGACACCTCCGTTACCAGCAACGCTACATTTGATTCCTTATTC
>DASVMC010000508.1:0-2519 GCA_036384555.1 Niabella sp.
TTGTTTTCACCACACCCCTTAAAAACTGTGCCGCTGTTGAAGCGCATATTGCCCGGCATGGAGATGGAGTAAAGATGCTGGCACTGCGTGTAGAAGATGCCGCTGACGCATGGGAACAAACCACCAAACGCGGAGCAAGGAGCTACATGCCGCCAACAACAACCAGCGATGAACACGGAAAAGCAGTACTAAGCGGCATACATACTTATGGGGATACGGTACATCTTTTTATTGAACGCAGGAATTACAACGGCGTCTTCTTACCAGGTTATCAAAAATGGGATCCTTCTTATAAGCCACCGCCAACCGGACTGCTGTATGTAGACCATTGTGTAGGAAATGTAGGCTGGAACCAGATGAATAAATGGGTACGGTTCTATGAAGAAGTAATGGGATTCCGCAATATCCTGTCATTCGATGATAACGACATTTCCACGGAATATTCAGCATTAATGAGCAAAGTGATGAGCAGCGGCAACGGATATGTAAAATTCCCGATCAATGAGCCCGCGGAAGGCAAAAAGAAATCACAGGTAGAAGAATACCTTGACTTTTATAATGGAGAAGGGGTTCAGCACATTGCGTTGGCCACTAATAACATTATTGAAACGGTCAGCGAACTGCAAAGCAGAGGGGTAGAATTTTTAAAAGTACCTGCCTCCTATTATGAAACCGTTTTAGACCGTGTTGGGCAGATCGATGAAAGTCTTTCCCCTTTACAGGAGCTGGGTATCCTGATTGACCGTGACGAAGAAGGATACCTGCTGCAGATCTTTTCAAAACCTGTGGAAGACAGACCTACCCTGTTCTTTGAAATCATACAACGCAAAGGGGCCAGGAGCTTTGGGAAAGGAAATTTTAAAGCACTGTTTGAGGCGCTGGAACGGGAACAGGCGCTGCGCGGTAATCTATAAAGGCAATTACTAGCTGATCCTTAGCAACAGGCAGAGCCGGCACATGTGCTGTATTTCACATTTGATCATTCTTATTTTACATTTTCATGAAACTCTCTCAGTTAGCTGAAACCATCCCTGGATCCGGTATACTCGCAATCAGTAATGCAGTAAAAGAAAGGGTACGCAAGGGTGCTCCTATACAGAATTATACGGTAGGTGATTTTGATCCTGCGATCTTCCCGATCCCCGAATTGCTGGAGCAGGAAATTGTCAGGGCCTATAAGGAAAAGAGGACCAATTACCCCATAGCGGAAGGGAATCCTGAACTGCGGAAGCAACTCTCCTGCTTTATTAAACAGTTCCAGCAAAAAGAGTATTCCTCTTCCGAAATACTGGTGGCAGCCGGCGGGCGGCCCCTTATTTATACCGCTTACCAAGTAATTGTTGATCCCGGTGATGTAGTTATTTACCCTGTACCTTCCTGGAATAACCACTATTATGCACAGCTCTCAAAAGCACGGTCCTGTATTATTGAAACGACCGCAGAACAATATTTTATGCCAACGGCCGATACGATCCGGCCTTTCATCAGGGATGCCGTTTTGCTGGCGCTGTGCGCACCCCAAAACCCCACCGGCACTTTTTTTTCAGAAAAGCAGCTAAAAGCCATTTGTGACCTGGTGATCGAAGAAAATAAACGGCGGGGGGCCGATCAAAAAAAACTTTACGTTCTTTTTGACAATATCTATAACCTGCTTGCGTACAGCAATGATGCTGCTGATCCCGTTTCGATCTGTCCTGAAATGCGTCCTTATACCATCTATATTGATGCCATCAGCAAGAATTTTGCGGCTACGGGTGTACGTGTAGGCTGGTGCTATGGACCGGAGGAGGTCATTGCAAAAATGAAAGCCGTTTTAAGCCACCTGGGCGCCTGGGCACCTAACCCGGAGCAGGTAGCACTTGCACGCTTCCTGGCTCATACAACCGCTGTTACCGGTTTCCTTGCCACGTTTAAAAGCAAATTAAAACAGCGGCTGGACCTCATTTATAATGCCCTGCTGCAATTAAAAGCCGAAGGATTTCCTGTTGATGCTATTGCACCACAGGCTTCCATTTATCTTTCTTTAAAAATTGGGTTACCGGGTGATGTAACTGCCCTTTTGCTCAATGAAGCCGGAATTGCCATCCTGCCTTTTTCGGTCTTTGGCGCAGCCAACGCCGCAAACTGGTACCGATTAAGTGTCGGCACCTGCAGGCTGGAAAATATAGATCCCCTGCTGCAAAAGCTCAGACAGGTATTAAAAAACAACAAAGCCGTCACCTCTTAATAACAACACTATGAAACTTGTATCCTTCTTATATAAAAATAAAGAACAGGCTGGCATACTTATTAACAATCAGCTGCATACGCTCTCTGTGCGAATGAACTACCTTCTGGAAAACTGGGATAAATGCCTGGAGCTCATCCGGGCATTTGAAGAAAAAGTACAATCTGGAGAAGAAGCTGGCGCCAATTCTATAAAGCTAGAAGAAGTACAGTTGCTGGCGCCCGTTCCCCATCCTCCTTCATGCCGTGACGGGTATGCGTTCCGCAAGCATGTGGCTGCAGCAAGAAGGAAC
>DASVMC010000509.1:0-4991 GCA_036384555.1 Niabella sp.
CCCTGAAGTCACTGGATCAGGCCTACCAGTTTATCCAGGAATATGTTGGCTTCTTCTCTCCCGGTGTCCTGGCTATCTTTCTGTTAGGAATGTTCTGGAAACGTACTACTACAGCAGCCGCACTGGCGGGCGCTGTCCTGACCGTTCCTGTTTCTACAATATTAAAATTCCTGCCCAAATGGACGAACGGGGCTTTCCCCGATTATCCGTTCCTCGACCGGATGACGATTACTTTTTTTGTAGTAACACTGGTAATGGTCATTATGAGCCTTGCCAGGCGGGGCGGGGCAGCTCAGGTTGCTGCTCCAATTGAAGTAGATAAGCGGCTCTTTAAGGTGACTCCCGGCTTTTTAATGGCTTCCGTTCTCATTTGCGGAATCCTGGCTGCCCTGTATACCATTTTCTGGTAAGAATTGATCCAAAACAAGATTCTTTTTTTTACAGGGGCGTTGTTAAAATTCTATCCCTTTTTACAGAATGCATGTTGCGTTTTTATTGTTTCTGCCGTTACCCATAACAAGAACAGTAAATAATTCTCAAAAATTCTGAAAAAGATGAAAAAGATTTCATTAGCCGGTTTATCACTTTCGTTGACCCTCCTTGTTTTTCTAAGCTCCTGTCTTAAAGATCATGACCATTATTATGATGACGGGGCGCTTCAGAATTCAGCAGCGGTCAGTGTGGTAAACGGAGCACCGGTAAGCCTTCCGCTCGATGTACAGTTCAACGGTACACAACGTTGGCTCCTAAACAATTTTTATTATACTTACAGAACAGATTATGTTCCTGTAATGTCTGGTGGCAGAACCTTTTATGTATACAATCGTGGAGATCGGGATACCCTGTTTGCGAAAAACCTCAGCTTTGAAGTCCGCAAGCGGTATTCTATCTTCATAGTAGATACGTTAAGCAAAATGGATGCAGTGCTGGTCCGGGACAGCGTAATGAGCCCCTCCGGTGATTCTGTTTACCTGCGGTTTGCCAATATGAGTCCGGATGCCGGCTCGCTGGATCTCTATATACAGGGAAATACTACCCCCGTTGCCACCAAGGTCCCTTACAAGAGCGTAAGCGTGTTCAAAAGCCAAAAGTCGGCAGGCAACGTGATCTTTGAAGTGCGGCCAACAGGCTCTACCCATGTACTGGCCACATCCGCTGAAAGCGAGAATTTATATACCGGAAATCAATATACGATCTGGACAAGTGGTTTTAAATCAATGAATACTACGAACGGGAAGCTTATCGTAAAAAAAATCAGACATTAATAGTATATCCCATAATCAGTATCAGCCACTATTGCATTTCCGATAGCTGGCTGATTTTTGCTATATTTAAAACGAGGTTTAAAATTAGAAAGACTTTTGGGAATACACGATGCTGAGCTTGAACTGATACTGAAGCAATGCAAACAGGATTCAGTAGCACATAAAGAGACGCTTTATAAAGGCTATTACGGCTTTATAAAAAGCGTGGTGAAGCGTTATGTAAGTGATTATCATGTAACAGAAGAACTGGTTAATGACTCGTTCATCAAAATATTTCACAACCTGGGCACCTTTAAGGCGCCCGGTATCTCAGCAGATGTACCGCAATCCTTCAGAGGGTGGGTGGCTAAGATCGCGTCCCGGACGGCAATCGATTTTTTGAGGAAAAAGAAAATGGATTTTACAGATGATGAACCTTCGGAGCAACACTTTGTAACCTCTTCGGCTGCTTATGGCAATGAAGTAAAAGACATCCTTTCCCTGCTGGATCAGTTGCCTGAAACGCAGAAGACCGTATTTAATCTATACGAAATTGAAGGATTCAGTCACGAGGAGATTGCAGGACTCCTGAACATATCAGAAAACGTATGCCGGGTTTATCTGTCAAGGGCAAAGAATAAATTAAAGACACTTTATATAAAACATTTTTAAAAAGAGCGCATGGAAGAACCTGCAGATGATTTTTTTGAACATATAAAACAAACGCTTCGCAGCCACGAAGAGGAGTACCGTGAAGGTGCCTGGGAAGCGTTTGCTCAAAAACATCTGGCCCGGCCACCTGCTAAAACAGCTCCGGTTATTACTATCTGGAAATGGGTAGCAGCTTCAGCAGCGGTTGTTGCCGGCCTGTTTTTAGCGATCACTTATTTTACTGCACAGCCGCAGGCGGATGCACCTGCCCATGAAACGGTCAACATCATAACGCCGGAAGACCGGTCCGAACCGGCAACCGGAGCAGACAGCAACCAGGTCATTCACCCCGGTCACGCTCCTCAAATTGCACAACAACAGCCACCGGTGTTCATGAACAGGGATGCCTGGAAAGAACAGGAAAATCTTCACCGTCCGGCACCACTAGATCTTACCAATGCATCAAAAGGCAATCCTTTGCAGTACGGGATGCTCCCCATCAGCATCCCGCAGAAAATAACGGTTACACCGGCACCGGCCCAGACAGATCCGGGACAGCAGTTAACAGCCCATGCTCCTGCTGCCGAGTTCTGGAAGAACCGGATCGTTACTGACGATGCGCCCCCGCAACAGCACCAGGCACCTGCAATGAATTCTTATCCGATGATGGCTCAGAATGACCATCCGCAGCAGCAAGAAAGTCAAGGTTCCAGAAAATGGATCCCAAGCCTGTTTCTTTCTCCGATGTTTGCAGAAAGCGGTGTCAATATGGGCTATGGCGTTTCCCTGGCCTATGCCATCAATGATAAAGTAAGGATCAGCGCTGGTGTGGCTCATAATAAAATAACCACTTCAAGAGATTTTGAAGCAGCAGCTCCCCCCTCCGCATCACCCACGTTAAATGCGCCGGGCAACAGTCTTTCCCTGGCTTCCAGATCGCTCCTTGCTGCCACTAACGTTGCAGCTTCTCCAAGACTGGAAAGCGTGCAGGGCGCCTTGTCCGGTTTTGATATTCCGCTGGACGTAAGTTATAATATCTCAAAAAAATTCTATGCCACAGCGGGTGTTTCCGGACTTGTTGTTGTCAACGACAATACCAATTACACCCTTGTTACAAGCACCAATACAAGGATTTCTGTAGAGAACAGCCAGGGCATTCTGCAGGAAGATAAGAGCATTGTCACCAATACCTATTCATCGGCCAACACCTTACCGGGAGACATCAGTCATGACAAGACCTCGTTTCTGGGGTTCTATAATATTTCTATGGGCTATAAACAAAAAGTCACTCCGAAAAATAATGTTTCCATCGAACCTTTCCTGAAAGTTCCCGTAAAAAATGTAACCAACCAAAACCTGAATTATACCGGTATGGGCGTTCGGTTGAAATTTGACTTTTAAAGGCCAATGTTTGTTATCTTTGTTATAGTAGTGCGAAGTCGGAGGCTTCGCACTTTTATTTTCAGTGGCAGGAATGTTTGAGACAAGTATCAGTTATCTTTAAAGCCGGTATGAAATTATTTAGTGCAGAACAAATAAGGCAGTGGGATGCGTTCACTATAAAAAATGAACCTGTTCCCTCTCTTGAGCTGATGGAACGAGCTGCCAATGTCTGCACACGCTGGATCCTGAAGAATACGCTTGCAGCTTCCTATTGCATTTTCTGCGGCCAGGGCAATAATGGCGGCGACGGGCTGGCCATAGCCCGGTTGCTTTATAATGCTAATAAAACGGTAAAAGTATTTATACTGGAAACCACGGCCGGTGGTTCTGAGGATTTTAATTCCAACCTCAACATCCTGCACCATTTATCGGCTATTCCGGTGCACAGCATAAGGTCAGAAAAGGAACTGCCGCAACTGCCGCAGGACTGCATTGTCATTGATGCCCTGTTTGGTACGGGATTGAACAGAGCGCTAACCGGGCTGGCCGCCAGGGTTGTGGCACATATTAATGACGCAGGGATGCCGGTAATTGCAATTGACATGCCCAGCGGTCTTTTTTGTGACCAGTCATCTCTTGGCAATACCATCATAAAAGCAAGCCATACCCTTACCTTCCAGGTATTGAAGCTGGCATTTATGGTAGCTGAAAATGCCGCCTTCTTTGGACAGGTACATATTATGGACATTAACCTGCACCCGGCATTTATGGAAAAAACACCGGCAAAATTCCGGATGATCGATCAGTCGCTGATCCGTGCAATTTACCGGCCCCGGCAAACCTTTGCGCACAAAGGCAATTTCGGACATGCCCTGATCATTGCCGGGAGTACAGGGAAAACCGGTGCTGCCGTTCTGAGCACCAGATCCTGTCTGAGAACCGGTGCCGGGCTGGTATCTGTTCATATACCCCGTCAAAGCACCTTCATTCTCCAGGTTGCTGCGCCTGAGGCGATGGTCTTTCCGGATGTTGAAGACCACTGCCTGACCCGGATGGATTATGAGACCAATGATTTCAGCAGTGCAGGCGTGGGGCCCGGGATCGGCCAGGAACTTAAAACCCGCTTTTTACTCAGAGAGCTCCTGGAAAAGATCAAAAAGCCACTGGTGCTGGATGCCGATGCATTAAATATCATTGCAGCCACTGAAGGTTATTTGAACCTGATTCCTCCTAAAACCATTATCACTCCACACCCCAAAGAATTTTCAAGGCTTTTTGGCGCCACTGAAAGTGATTTTGAAAAAATTGAAATGGCAAGCAGTAAAGCCATGGAAATGAACATTATAATTGTCCTAAAAGGACATTATACTTTCGTAGCCTATCCGGATGGTACCGGATATTTTAACACTACCGGAAATGCAGGGATGGCGAAGGGCGGCAGCGGAGATGTCCTTACAGGAATGATTACCAGCCTGCTTGCCCAGGGCTACACACCAGAGCAGTCTGCCGTTTACGGAGTCTTTCTGCATGGGCTTGCGGGTGACCTTGCGGCTGCCGATCTGGGAATGGAAAGCATGATTGCCACTGATATTATTGAGCATATTTCCAATGCTTTTAAACAATTCTAAATGAATCGTCCTCAAACACTACCCGTTTTAAACAGTTCGCATTTTTACGCCTTTTTTTTAGAACAAATAACATTTTTGGTTTTGA
>DASVMC010000510.1:0-2141 GCA_036384555.1 Niabella sp.
TTTATAACATTGCCAAAAACAGATCAACAAATAACAGATCAGTCACTTGAATTGGAACAAACAACTATATCATAAGAAAAACAGAATATGAAGATTTTAATTACAGCACCCTATAATGAGGCAGGCCGGAGACAACTGGAGGAAACATTTGGAGAAGTGATCTATAAGGTCTGGAAGGACAACGGGCGTGCTTTTAATGCCGCAGAGCTGGAGCAACTGCTTGATGAAACACACGCCGATGCATTGATCACCGAACATGATACGGTAACCGAAGAGGTGCTCCGGAAGCATCCGCAGCTGAAGTTTATTGGCGTATGCAGGGGCACACCATCTAACGTATCCGTAGCAACCGCAAAAGAGTTGGGTATTGAAGTCTTTCATACTCCTGCCCGGAATGCACAGGCGGTAGCCGAATTGTTTATTGCCAACGTTATTACATTTTTAAGAAAGACAGTACCCGCGATGGAATGGCTGAAGCAGCGTAACTGGCAAAAAGGCGCACATGCTTCTTATTTGCAGTTCAAAGGAAATGAACTGGCAGGCAAAACCATTGGCATGGTTGGATTTGGTGCTGTAGGGCAGCGGATCGCCGCGCTGACGCAGGCTTTTCCCTGTTCTGTCAAATACTATGATCCTTACCAGGAAGCGGCTTTTCCTCTTTATGAGAAGACGACGCTCATGGATGTTTTTGAGAACAGCGATATTGTTTCGGTTCATTTGCCCGTAACGCCATCCACAATAGGAATGATCGGCAAACAGCTTATTGATAAAATGAAGCCGGAAGCCATTTTTGTGAATACAGCAAGAGCAAGCGTGGTGCAGCGGGAGGATTTGCTGGAAGCGATTGAGCAGCATAAAATAAAGGGGGCTATCCTGGATGTATTTGATAACGAGCCGCCGGATGCCATTGATTACCGGCTTATTGATCATCCTCATGTATTGGCAACACCGCATACCGCCGGTGCTACTGATGAGGTGGAAGACCATCATGTTGTCATTCTTAATGAAAAATTATTGAACTGGGCAAAGGACCAGCCTGTCAAATTAGTACATTTATCCAATCAGTAACCATGGCTCTGACAAATGCACATCTGATCATCGACTTTGGCACCGGGAACCTTCGGGCAGCGGTTATTTCCGTCAACGGCGCCGTTTTGGGAGTAGCCCGTGAGGACATACCCTATATACGGGATGAGCGGTATGCGGATTCCATTTATTTTGATCCGCAGGTATTATGGGATCAGATCCTGGAGCTGACCACAACCGCGTTGAAACAAGCCGGTTCGGTACACATTCTTGCCATTACGGCAACCAGTCAGCGGGAGGGGATCGTGGTACTGGATGCTGCCGGTACGCCGGTTGTAGGGATGCCCAATATAGATCATCGGGGCCGGGAATGGGAATCGGTCGATAAAGAACAGGTATACCGGCTGACAGGACGTTATCCTGGTTCCCTTTTTTCAGCGTTCAAACTGGTGGGCCTGAAGGAAGGCAGGAAAGAATGGTGGCAACAGCTGGATACGTTTCTCAGTATCAGCGACTGGGTGGAGTATATGTTTTGCGGCGTAGAGCACTATGAACATTCACAGGCGTCGGAAACCCTGCTCTATGATGTGGAGCAGAAGACCTGGTCGGAACCATTATGCGAATTGTTTTCGTTCCCGTTTTCGCTATTACCACAGCTGACCAGTTCCGGTACGGTACTGGGAAAGATCCGGCAGCCGCTTGCAGAAGCGCTGTCAATTGATCCGGAGGCTAAGGTGATCGTAGGCGGGGCCGATACACAGCTGGCAGTGCTCAGCACCCGGGCGCATGCAGGGGATATGGTGATCGTTTCCGGTACTACAACACCCATCATAAAATTATCTCCGACCTATGACCTGGATGAACGGCAGCGTACCTGGACGGGGAGGTATATAGATGAAGGGAGCTATATGGTGGAAGCGAACGCAGGCGTGACCGGGTTGAATTACCAGCGGCTGAAGAAAATATTTTATCCCAATGAAGGGTACGAAGTGATTGAAAAAGAGTTACGGTCAGTTACCGATTTTCAATGTGTGGCTTCTCTGGGATCACTGGTGGCCGATGAAAAAAAGCCCCTGATCAAAGGAGGATTTATTTTCAACACACCGGTGAACCAC
>DASVMC010000511.1:0-5779 GCA_036384555.1 Niabella sp.
TCAAAACATGGATATATGGCTGGTCAGCTCGTTACAGCGTGTGTTTCCCCAGTCACCAGTAAAATCAGCTCCCGAGCTGGAGATCCAGGCAGCAAGAAACGGACGTGTTTCTTTTCAGGTTGCTTTTCATAGTAATATGAAAGATCAGACACATATTTCCTGCAGCATGGAGCATGCAGCTGATGTAACCCCACAGGTGCGATTGGTGGGACTGGTTCCGATGCCGCATTTCAATACCGATGTCAGTAAAGAAGAGCTGGATGGAGTGGGTTATTTACCAGGATGGCTGCCTGATCCTTTGTACCCGGTAACCAAAACGGAAGCGAATCCCTTTGAAAGTCGTTCATTCTGGGTGACGCTTCACATTCCTGCAACGCTGGCGCCGGGTATGCACCGCTACCCGGTACGGATGATCTGGCAGGAAGGCAGGGAAGAAAAAACCAGGACATTATATGTGACTTTAAAAGTAAGCTCCTTAGTGATCCAGCCCAGGAAAGATTTTCATGTAACGCATTGGTGGCGCGGAGAAGCGATCAATTTACAATATAAGACAAAGCTATTTGACGAGCAATGGTGGAAGCTGACACGGGCCTGCATGAAAAACCTGATTGAACATGGAAATGATGTTGCTTTCATTCAGAATTTTTTTGAATTCCGGACCGTTTTTAAACAACCCTGCCAGATGCTGGTTGTAAACGAACCCAGTCCCGGCCGGTATGAATTTGATTGGTCCCATATAAAGCGGTTTGTAGACATGTGCCGGGAACTGGGATACCGCAAATTTGAGTGGGCCCACCTCTGGCTGTACTGGAATGTGGAGAATGCCATGCATATTTATAAAAAAGAAGGAGACTCCTATCGTCTTTTATGGGATGAGAATCTTGCTGCAACATCCGATACGTATGTTAACTTTTTAAAGCAGTACCTGCCCAGCCTGCATAGTTTTCTTCTGAAAGAACATCTGCTGAATGATTCTTATTTTCATTTATCAGATGAGCCCGGAACAGAGCACATCGGGAATTATAAAAAAGCAAGAGACATCCTGCACCAGCTGGCACCCTGGATGAAGGTAATGGATGCTTTAAGTGATGTTCGGTACGGACGGGAACATCTGACAGATATTCCTATACCGATCATCAGTTCTGATGAAGCTTACCGGAAAGCGAATATTCCGCATTGTGTGTATTTCTGCACAGGACCCCGTAATAAATGGCTGAACCGTTTGTATGATACGCCGCTGGCTAAAATACGTATGAGCGGATGGCTGTTTTATCATTTGAAGGCACAGGGATTTTTACATTGGGGATATAATGTCTGGTATAAACTGGACAGGGAAGAAGTCGGGGATCCTTTTACAGAAGGCTCAGCCTATGCATATCCCGGCATTGCTTCTGGTGATCCTTTTGTTGTTTATCCTGGTCCTGACGGCCCTTACGATTCGATAAGATGGGAAGTGTTCGCTGAATCCTTACAAGACTACGCCATTCTGCAAACAGCCGGTATTCAGCCGGATAATGAAATGCTTTCCGCTCTTCATTCTTATGAAGATTTCCCTAAAAGCGAACAATGGATCAATGCAACCTTACAGCGAATCTTAAAATGAGGAGTATAAAAATAAACTGAATAATATGGCAGCAGAAAATAAACGCAGGGATTTTATAAAGAAAATGGCTATGGCCGGGGCCGGTGCTTCAGCACTGCCGCAGCTTTTGTTAGGCGGAAACCGGCCGCAGGATAGACAGCCTGAAGCTGAAAGACAACAGGAGGCAAAAACAAAACAAGGAGAACGGAAATTTAATGAAGCCTATACGGGCAGCCATCTGAACAGGGTGGCCTTTCCCATCGGTGGTATCGGTGCCGGTATGTTTTGCCTGGAGGGAACCGGGGCTATATCACATATGTCGGTACGTAATAATCCGGAAATTTTTAGTGAACCAGCTATGTTTGCAGCGATCCATGTAAAAGGATATGCCAATGCAGCAAAGGTTTTAGAAGGGCAGGTGCCTGCCTGGAAAAAATTTGGTCAGCGGGATGCGGGTTTGGGAGGCACCGGAGGGGCCACCTGGGGATTATCACGATTTGAACAGGCGGCGTTTACTGCCCGTTTCCCATTCGCAACAATTGAGCTGTCTGATAAAGAAATTCCCCTGGCTGTTCAGTTAAAAGGATGGAGCCCTTTTGTGCCGACAGATGCAGATAGCGCCAGCCTGCCGGTTGGAGCACTTGAATATACGTTTACCAATAACGGAAGAAAAACAGAAGAAGGGATATTCTCCTATCACAGCAGGAATTTTATGAACCAGCCCGACACTGTAAATGCCGTAAAGGCAATCCAGAACGGTTTTGTATTATCGGCTCAGGGAACACAAAGTGATCCGCAAAAGCAAGGAGATTTTGCCATTTACACGGATGATCCGGCAACGGTTACGGATTGTTGCTGGTTCCGGGGCGGCTGGTTTGACGGGCTGACGATGGCCTGGAATAGTGTGGAGGCTGGTGAGGTGATCAGTAATAAACCGGTTGAGAAGGATGCTCCCGGGGCCTCTTTATACATCCCCTTTAAATTAAGTCCCGGTGCGCAGAAAACGATCCGGATCATGATGGCCTGGTATGTACCCAATACGAAGTTACATATGGGAGAGGTGGCCCCGGCATTTAAGAAAAAGACAGAAGAGGATCCTCTATTGCGATATCATAAACCCTGGTACAGCAGCCAGTTCAGGAATGTTGAAGCGGTTGCAGCTTACTGGCATCAGCATTATAAAGAGCTGCAACGCAAAACCCGGCTTTTTAGTGATGCTTTTTACAAAAGCAGCTTACCTGCCGAGGTCATTGAAGCAGTAGCAGCTAACCTGACCATCCTGAAATCGACAACGGTGCTGCGGCAATATGATGGCCGGTTCTGGGCATGGGAGGGAAGTGGCGATAGCTGGGGAAGTTGTCATGGATCCTGTACCCACGTCTGGAATTATGCGCAGGCCGTATCACACCTGTTCCCATCACTGGAAAGAAGCCTGCGGGATACGGAATTTAATGAAAGCCAGAATGAGGAAGGGCACCAGATGTTCCGCTCCAATCTTCCGATAACTCCTGTGGTCCATAACTTTCATGCGGCAGCGGATGGACAGTTAGGCGGTATCATGAAAGTATACCGGGAATGGCGCATCAGCGGCGATGGTAAATGGCTGGCTGAAATTTACCCTAAGGTGCAGGCAAGCCTGGATTATTGCATTAAGACCTGGGATCCCAAAGAAAAAGGGATCATTGAGGAACCGCACCACAATACCTATGATATTGAATTCTGGGGAGCTACCGGTTTTGCAACGAGTTTTTACCTGGGTGCGCTGAATGCGCTGGCAACAATGGGACGATTCCTGAAAAAAGAGGTAAGCCGTTATGAAACTCTGTATCAGAAAGGAAAACAATATATGGAAGCGGATCTGTATAACGGGGAATATTTTATTCAGCACATTGAATGGAAAAGCCTGCAGGCACCTGATCCAACAAAAGTACAGTCCTTTCATACAGCCTATACGCCTGAAGCACTGGCCTTGCTAAAAAAGCAGGGACCAAAATACCAATATGGAACAGGCTGTCTTTCAGATGGAGTAATGGGCGGATGGTTATCGCGGATGTGTGGTCTGGGAGACCCGCTCGACGAGGTAAAAACAAAAAATCATCTGAAGGCTGTCTATCAGTATAACTATAAGCAAAATCTGCAGGAGCATTCCAATCCTCAGCGGCCGACATTTGCTATTGGCGATGAAGGCGGGTTGCTGTTGTGCTCATGGCCTAAAGGGGAAAAACTATCATTACCCTTTGTTTACAGCAACGAGGTATGGACGGGGATCGAATACCAGGTAGCCTCGCATTTGATGCTGATGGGAGAAGTAGAAAAAGGGCTGGATATTGTGCGGGCCTGCAGGAACAGGTACGATGGGGTGACCCGGAATCCGTTTAATGAATATGAATGCGGGCATTGGTACGCCCGGGCAATGGCCAGTTATGGCATGCTGGAAGGGTTAACAGGAGTACGCTATGATGCTGTTGACAAAACCCTTTACATTGATTCCAGAATAGGGGACTTCGTCAGCTTCCTGTCCACCGCTGCAGGGTTTGGAAATGTGACCGTAAAAGAGGGCAAGCCCCGTCTGGATGTGGCATATGGCGCAATCCCGGTACGCCGGGTGGTGATCGCCGGAAAAACAACGCAATTAAGTTCATGATGAACAGGATATTTTTAACAGCAGGGTTGGCCCTGCTTTATTTCAGCAGCGCCAACGCACAGGTCAGGAAACCGGAAAAGCCGGTGATCGCAGGTGCCTGGGTCCATATTTTTAATCCGAACGACAGCCGGTCAGCAGAAGATACCTCCTGGTATACAAATGATCATACATTTATCAGGGATCAGAAAGGTACATGGCATGCATATGGCATCATCGGGCATCACCCCGTACGGCCATGGGGTGGGGAAACAAAATTTTTTCACATTACTGCCCCGTCGCTGATCCAGCCCAAATGGGAGGATCATGATTATGCGCTTACCGCAAAGGAAGGGGTGGAGCGCGTATTATGGGCACCCTATGTGTTTTACGAAAAAGGGGTTTATCATATGTTCTATAATATTGGAAATATGCAACAGAATGCACCGGATTATGCATCCTGGGGTCAGTTGTGTATGGCCACCAGCAAAGACCTCTATCATTGGACGCGCTATGCGCTCAATCCCTTTTTCAGTGATGCAGGTCATGCGCGGGATTCGTATGTAATGAAATACAAGGGCAGGTATTATTACTATTATACGCGCACTTATAATGAAGTAGACCACCGTTCTGTTATTGCCGTAAGAAAGGGTCCGGATCTTCTTCACTGGAGCGGCCCAAAAGTGGTGCATATACAACCCTACAAAGTAGATTGGGGCGGTGATGCAGAAAGCCCCTTTGTTGTACGTCGCGGTAAATTATTTTACCTGTTCATCTGTCGTGCCATGACGGATTATAATCAAACCGATGTCTATTGGTCTGCAGATCCTGAAAATTTTCCGGTGGAGAATAAGGTGAGTACATTACCTGTACATGCTGCTGAAATTATCTATGACAAAAAAGAAGGCTGGTTCATTTCCAATACCGGCTGGGATAAAAAGGGATTATATCTGGCACCATTGAAATGGATCCCTGAATAAGGCATTCAGCAAATGACAGCATCATGTCCCCTGTACAAAGCATCCGGGGTGTGGCCCGGACAAGTCAGGTACCGGCCAGACCAATTCAGGGGCCACATTTGGAATGAGTATTTTTTGTATGGACCTTTTAAGAACGATTTATAAAGTAAAAACAGAAAGAACAACAATAAAAGCAATAGCTGTCCCGAATTTTAGGGACAATAAATGCATACCGTATTTTGTAAATTCGATGGTCAATTAGCAGATACGTTTTCGTGTAAGAATGGCCCCGTCTGAATAAGATGGGGCTATTTGTGCATACACATTACTTATATGGTACACAGGGAATTGCAGGTTTAAAAAGTAGCTGCTATTTCTATTGAATATCCATTGTATTTTGTGGTATTGAGGAACATACCTGTAATATTAACAGGATTTTGAATGCGGTTTTAGGTTTCGACGTTCTTTATCTGGTAAAAAAGCGTATTGAAAAAATAATAGTCTATTTATTTGGTAGACTAAAAGATAATTCTATTTTTGCAATCTAAACCATTTTAAAAAAGAGAGAAATGGATACGGGCAAAGACTTTTTAAATAAATGCTTCCGGGACTTTTTAG
>DASVMC010000512.1:0-2915 GCA_036384555.1 Niabella sp.
TATAGGTAACCAGCGGAACCATCGCCAGGTTTGCAACGGTCAATCCTGCAAACATCATAGAAATCGCCTGTGCCTGTTTGCCTTCCTTTGCCAGGCGTGACGCTACAATAGTGCCTACGCCAAAAAACGCACCATGCGGCAACCCGGAGAAAAACCGGGCAAGGAATAAACTATAAAAACCGGGTGATAAAGCGGAAAGACCATTGAATACGGTAAACAGGATCATTAACCCGATCAGGATCTTTTTAGGAGTAAAACGGGATGACATGCCTACCAGCAATGGTGCGCCAATTACGACACCCAAAGCATAGGCAGAGATAAGATAGCCCGCTACCGGTATGGTAATGCCTAAAGAGGTGGCTACATCCGGCAATAAGCCCATTATTACAAATTCAGTGGTCCCTATACCCAGGCCGCCCAGGGCCAGGGGAAATAATCTTTTATTCATTTATCTGATTTTAATGTGTACAAAATACACATTTACAATTAATTAAAGGTTTATATCCTGACATTGTCTGTCATTACTAAAAATAAAAAGGCACTTCATACAGAAGCGCCTTACCACAAAGGTACGATTTTTTTAATTAAACCATTTTCCGCCAGGCTGGCCGGTATGTCCATTGGCGGGTTTATACACCCTGCCCGATCTTTTCAGCCTTATACCCGTTCTCCTGCAATGCTTTTGTTACCGCCTTTTCATCCAGGGCTTCGCCGGATACTGTAAGCGTGCGTTCAGGAACTTTCAGATCAACACTCCAGCTATCTACTCCCTGCAGTTCATTCAGCGCAGGAGTTATCTTGCTTACACAGCCTTCACATTTCAGGTTGGTTTTAAATTGTAAGATATCCATAATGATTCCGGTTTTTAAATGAATTATTTATTGCACAAAGTTCCTGTCTGCCCCGGAAGATCCATTACAGAATTTCCGGGGATCCTTATAACATTTACAGCTTTCTATACCGATATATACAACTTTTCAATAACCAAACTGTTACTATAACTTGGCGGCGGCCTGCGCGCAGCAGTATCATAAAACAACACCCATGTCAGATAACAGGTTACAAAACATAAAATATTCCATTCTGGACCTTGCTACTGTTTGTAAGGGAGATACCGTACAGCAGACTTTTGCCCGCAGCCTGAACGCTGCACAGCATGCAGAAAAGCTGGGGTATACCCGTTACTGGTTTTCAGAGCATCATAATATGGAAAGTGTGGCAAGCGCAGCAACTTCCTTACTGATCGGTTATGTGGCCGGCGGCACAACAGCAATACGTGTAGGATCCGGGGGCATTATGTTACCCAACCACTCCCCGCTCATTATTGCAGAACAGTTCGGAACGCTGGGTACGCTGTACCCCGATCGCATTGACCTGGGCCTGGGGCGGGCACCCGGTACCGACGCATTAACAGCGATGACCATTCGCCAGGCGCCTGTTACGATGCAGTACGATTTCAAAAATGCGATTCAGGCATTACAACAATATTTTAGTAAGGAAAACAGCACCGCCAAAGTAAGGGCACTTCCCGGCGAGGGTATTGACATACCGATCTGGGTATTGGGGTCCAGTACGGATAGTGCCTACCTTGCCGCCGAAATGGGTTTGCCTTATGCATTTGCTGCTCATTTTGCTCCCGCCCAGTTACAGCAGGCCATGGAAATCTACCATAGCCGGTTTCAGCCCTCTGCAGTCCTTGCTGCGCCTTACGCAATGGCCTGTGTAAATGCAATTGCAGCCGATACCGCGGCCGAAGCAGCAGCGCTTTCCACGTCTTTATACCGGATGTTCCTGGGTATTTTTACCAACAGCCGGTCGCCACTTCAGCCACCCGTTTCCTACGAAGAGATGGAGCGCTTATGGACGCCTGAACAGAAGTATGGTGTTATGCATATGCTCTCAACAAGCTTTATAGGTACTAAAGAGAAGATAAAAGAGGACATTGCTGATTTTGTTGAAGAAACGGGCATCCGGGAATTAATGGTGATCTCCCAGATATTCGATCAAAAGAAAAAGCTGCATTCTTACTCGCTGGTGCAGGAAATATTTAACGGACAGTAACAAAAGTTATAGATTACCTATACCTTAGCAGGGCAAATCAGAAAATGGCCGTCTATGCAGCTGGACTGGATCCTTATCGGAGAAATACTATATCTGGTTGTTTTGATGATTGTATGCCTGAGGGTCATCTATGATACCCGTAGCAGCACAAAGACACTTGCGTACCTGTTGCTGATCATTTTTATTCCCATCGTTGGTATATTCATTTATTTTTCGTTCGGGGTAAACTATCGCCGGAAAAAAATGTATTCAAAAAAATTATTGCTCGACGCTGCGCTTGAAAGCAGGCTGGAAGAAAGGATCCAGCTGCACTCCCAGCATGTATTTGCCCAGGGAGCTCCTGCTGTCGTTGATAACAGCCGCATGTTCCGTTATCTGTTAAAAGAGGGTAAATCGGCTTTAACTGCGCACAATGCCATCCAACTGCTGATTAACGGGGAGGAAAAATTTCCGCTTGTTCTGGAAGAGCTGCAAAAAGCGCAACATCATATCCATATAGAATATTATATTTACGAAAATGACGCAATCGGTCATGCAATTGCTGATGTGCTCCTGGAAAAAGCCCGGCAGGGTGTTGAAGTACGCTTTATCTATGATGACTTCGGGAGTCATTCCATACGAAGGAAACTGGTAAAACGGCTCAGGCAGGGAGGTGTAAAGGCTTTTCCCTTTTACAGGATCCTGTTCATAGCACTTGCCAACCGGCTGAACTATCGCAATCATCGGAAAATAATTGTAATTGACGGACATACCGCATTTGTAGGAGGTATTAACGTATGCAGTAAATACATGAATACTCCAGAGCAAAAGGATCAACTTTATTGGAGAGATACCCACCTGATGCTCCGGGGCCC
>DASVMC010000513.1:0-4153 GCA_036384555.1 Niabella sp.
CCGTCAGATGGAGACGTTGTGAACCGGTGGTCTTTTTCCGTGATACAGAAATGCAACTGGTTCCTGGCCAATATTGACCAATATACACCTGCCTTAGACAAAAGGGCCCAATACCGGTCGGAAGCCCGTTTTTTAAGAGCCTACCAGTTTTTTATTTTAAGTCAGCTCTACGGAGGAGTGCCATTAGTGCTTACAAATGTATCTACCGATGAGGCCAATCAAATGCCAAGAAATAAGAAAGAAGAAGTAACCGATTTTATCCTCAAGGAGCTGGGCTCAATTGCAGACAGCCTGCCTGTGCGGTATAGTGGTGCGGATATGGGTCGTATTACAAAAGGAGCTGCTCTGGCATTAAAAGGACGTATTGAGCTGTATAATGAAAAATATGCGGATGCAGTTACTGACTATAAAGCGGTAATGGGATTGGGCTACTCGCTATTTTCCAGTTATGCTGACCTGTTTCGAATCGCAAATGAGAATAACAGTGAGGTTATTCTGGATGTGCAGTATCTGGTGGACCTGTACAGCAATGAAGTCATTGGTGTAATGCCTTCAAACGGTGCTGGCGGCTGGAGCTCAATAGACCCTCTGCAGGATCTGGTAGATGCATACGAAACACGGTCAGGAAGAACGATCGATGACCCGGCCTCCGGTTATGATCCTAATAATCCGTACAACAACAGGGATCCCCGTTTAACGGCAACAATTCAGTGCTCAGGACAGCCTTCCTATAATGGCGGGATATTTAATAGCCTGGACCCTACGATTGGGAAAAATGCGAATGCTGATTATTTTATGGCGAATAACAATACATCACCTACAGGCTATGTTGTGAAGAAATACATTTCGCACCTTTCTGATTTTGATCCGGATATGTGGAACTCAGGCCTGAATGCGATTGTTATAAGATATGCAGAAGTATTGCTGAGCTATGCCGAAGCAAAGATTGAACTGGGACAAATCGATAATTCTGTTTATGATGTGATTGACAGCGTAAGAACGAGGGCTGGTATGCCAAAAGTAGATCGTGCAGTTTATAACAACCAAACAGCCCTCAGGAAACTGATCAGACGGGAACGCCGTGTAGAATTGGCAATGGAGGGATTGCGCTATTTTGATATTCAACGATGGAAAATGGGCCCTGCTGTAATGAACAAGGATGTATATGGTACCCGGCCTGGTTCCGTTAATATGACCACCGGCGTTATTACGTTCTCGTCACCCGGCTATACAAAAATTGAAACAAGGATCTTTACTGACAGAAATTACCTGTGGCCGATACCACAAAAAGATGTTGACGTGCATCATGATCCCGGTTATCAAAATCCCGGATATTAACTTTTTAAGGACCGCAACAGAGCGGTCCTTTTTTATAGGCGCTTTTGGAAAAAGTATTGTCTAAGAAGAAGCTTTACGTTTGAGAAAATAGCCTCCTAAAAAGGTAATTAAAGGAACAATAATGGCTGTTATGGTATATTTGGGATCGTCTGATAAGAACTCCATCCATTTGGACCAGAAAGACCGGACATCAACCTGGACCGTTACATAGAGCATTCGTTCACCCAGTTTTATAGGACGATTATTCTGATCGATACCTTTAAAAATAAAAGAAAGAACGGTTTGGCTGGTGATCGCGGTGGGTTTTAACTCCCAGTTCCATTCCAGTTCGGTATCACCCGGAGCAAAAGATTGAATGGAGTCGTTACCGGCTGCGGTGACCTTAAAGATCTCCTCATCACATTGCAGCTGCACTTCCATTTTATTGTATACCTGCAATTGCTTTTGATAAAGATTATTTTTTACATAATCGGCCTTTTTATTTTCCTGTTTGCTGATAGCTGTCACCAAATCGGTAACAGCTTTTTCCAATTCATCTTTTGTGATTCTCGCCGTTATGATATTCTGACTGTTTTTGATCATTTTATTCGGGCAATAAACCAATGCGAGACCCATTTGGGGAGTGTCAATTTCAACCGGAGCAGGAGATGGGATTATTTTAGTGCTGTCATCCCGTGTGAATTTATGAAAATGGCGCACAACAGTATCCACGCTATTCCCGGGAATAGCAGCCGTATCTTCTATATTGCTTATAGTGTCCTGTGCGGCCGGTTCAGGAATAACGGCTACTGCAGAATCGGAACTGTTTGTAGCAGGCGTGGTCCGATCACTGTTGCAGGTTGTTAAAGCTGCAAGCGCAAAAAATGAGCCCAATATGAACAGCCGGCTTTTCACAATTTATAATAGTTAAAACATAAGCGAGGTCTGAAAAAAATGGCTGTATAAAGCTATTACGATTACCGGTCGGGGACTATCGCTATTTGTGGGTATTTTATGGATCTGGGCAGGAAGAGGAGGGCTTTTTTAAGGTGATCCTGTTATTATTGTCCGCTGTCAATTTTATTTTTCAGGAAGCGCAAATAGGTGAACGGTTGTTCGTTTACTGGCGCAGTCTTTTATATTTGTAGAAAATAAAACGATCTACTATGAATTTCCAGCTGTCAGAAGAACAAGAAATGATCCGGCAAGCAGCCAGGGATTTTGCACAACAGGAATGTTTGCCCGGCGTTATTGAACGGGATGAGCAACAGAAATTTCCGAAAGAGCAGATCGAGAAACTGGCCGACCTGGGTTTTTTGGGAATGATGGTGCAGCCTGAATATGGGGGTGCCGGGCTGGACACCATCAGTTATGTGCTGGCAATGGAAGAGATTTCAAAAATAGATGCCAGTGTAAGCGTTTGTATGAGTGTGAATAATAGTCTGGTATGTTATGGATTACAGGAATACGGGTCTGAAGAACAGAAACAAAAATACCTGACACCGCTGGCGCAGGGAAAAAAGGACGGCCAGTTGTATATCGGTGCTTTTTTATTAAGTGAGCCGGAAGCCGGCAGTGATGCCACCAGCCAGCAGACGACAGCTGAAGATAAAGGAGACCATTACCTCATTAACGGTACCAAGAACTGGATCACCAATGGCGGCAGCGCATCGGTATATCTTGTAATTGCCCAAACGGACAGAACAAAAGGATCAAAAGGGATTAATGCATTTATTGTAGAGAAAAACTGGCCGGGCGTTACTGTGGCAGCAAAGGAAAACAAACTGGGCATTCGCGGCAGTGATACACACACTATTCTCCTTTCTGATGTAAAGGTACCAAAGGAAAACCGGCTAGGGGAAGACGGCTTTGGGTTTAAATTTGCCATGAAAACGCTGGCAGGCGGACGCATCGGTATTGCATCACAGGCATTGGGTATTGCCGGCGGGGCCTTTGAACGGGCACGTGATTATGCCAGAACGCGTAAAGCATTTGGAACAGAAATTATGAACCACCAGGCCATTGCTTTTAAGCTGGCAGATATGGCCTTGAAAATTGAGGCGGCACGGTTGCTTTGTCTAAAGGCGGCGTGGGAGAAGGATCATCACCTGGATTATAGCATCAGTTCCTCAATGGCTAAATTGTATGCTTCGGAAACGGCTATGTGGACTGCCATCGAAGCAGTACAGGTGCATGGAGGCTATGGGTTTGTGAAGGAATATCATGTGGAGCGGCTGATGCGTGATGCAAAAATCACCCAGATCTATGAAGGTACCAGCGAGGTACAGCGGATTGTGATCAGCAGGGGTATTTTGCAATAGTTTTATTGTAATCGCTTTAGTCCATAAGATAGGGATTACTTTTCGATATCGTCCGCAAAACAGCGATAAGTACATATATTGCAGCGCAATTTGCTTTCAGGAAGGATCAAAACAGCAATCTTTGTATATGTTTTTATATGGTTACAGGATGAAGCAACTGGTTGTTTTGGGGCTGGCGTTCTTCATGGCTATCAATGGAAGCGCACAGCAGCAAGAACGGCCTCAGCAGGGTAGTCACACGCCCATGATGGGCTGGGCCAGCTGGAACAATTACCGGGTGCATATTAATGAAGCAATAATAAGAACGCAGGCCACAGCTCTTGTAGCAACGGGTATGAAGGCTGCGGGGTATCAGTTTATAAATGTAGACGATGGCTTTTTTGGCGGCAGGGACGCTGCCGGACGATTGAAAAACCATCCTTCCCGCTTTCCGGGAGGCCTGGCCGCTATTGCAGCCTATATCCATTCAAAAGGATTAAAAGCGGGTATTTACAGTGATGCGGGTATCAATACCT
>DASVMC010000514.1:0-3838 GCA_036384555.1 Niabella sp.
AACCAAGGATGCTTTTAAAACCAGCTCCCATTACCTTGCGGATGCCGATTTCCTTTGTTCGTAAAGAAGTATTCAAAGCTGATAATCCCAGCAAACTAAGACAGGCTATAAAAAAGGTGATCCCTGAAAATACATTGACTATTTTTCCAAACCGGACATCCTGCTTATATTGATTATTGAACTGCTCATCCATAAAAAAGTAATCCATTACATGCCCCGGAAAAGTTTCATCCCATTGCGCCTTTACTGCATCAATAACAGTACGTACATTTTTTGCCTGCATCTTTATTGCAAAATATCCGTCAACACCCTGCTCCTCCCAAAGGATCAATGGGTTTTGCACCTGCTTCAACGATTGCTGGCGATAATTCTTTGAAACGCCAATGACGGTGGCTTCATTAATAGGGCCTGAATCCACTTTAAGCTTCTTTCCAATGGCAGCAGCCGGGTTGCTGAAGCCCAGCAGGCGGCAGGCTTCTTCATTAATGAGCACCTCATCATTCCGGGGCGCACCGCCCAAAAAGTTCCTGCCTGCAACCAGGTTTATATTCAGCAGGGGAATAAAATCCTTATCAATTCCATACAAATAATAATTATATCCTTCCTTTACGGCCGCAGCCAGACGCCTTACTCCGGTTTGTGTATTCATTGTACTATAATCGCCCCCGGGCAATGAAGTAGCAAAGGCAACGCCCTTTATACCGGCACCTTTCAGCAAGCGCTCCTTAAAATGAGTGCCAGCCACCTTTTGCAGGGAATCATCTGTATGGAGCATCGGTCCTTTCACAACCAGCACCTGATCCATATTCATACCCAGATCCTGATGGCGTACAAAGCGAATCTGACGATAAATGACAACCGCCGACATCAATACGGTCAGCGCAGCTGTAAATTGTGCTACCATCAGCACTTTTCGTAACCGGTTTCCTCCGGCCAGGCTTGTAGAAACTCTTTTTGCGGCCACATTCACCCGAACCGCCGACGCCAGTATTGCCGGATATAAACCAGACAGCAAACAGGTTGCCATAAACAACAGGGTTACCTGCTGCCAGAATTCCCATTTTTCCGAAACCAGCAGCGAATCGCCGATTTCCACTCCTACAATAGAAGAATATAATGGTCTTAAAAGGAAGACCAATAATAAAGCGGCAATAAATGCCATTGCTGTAATCAGAAAAGATTCTGTAAAGAACAGCTTGGTTACCGCCCATTTGGATGAACCCAATACCTTACGGACACTTACTTCCCGGGTACGCTCTACAAGCCGCGCCGTAGTTATATTAATATAATTGGCAACGCCGATAAACAGTACCAGAAAGGCGATCAGGAACAAAAAATTCACTACCAGGTAATTCCCGTTTGCTTCCGGTTCAAACAATTTATGAGAATGCAGGTGAATGTCTTTAATCGGTTCGGCTTTTAATTGTTCCTCTTTTAACCGTTCTTTTGAAAACTGCTGCAACTTACGATTAAAAGCATCCAGCCGGGTACCCGGTTTCATCAACAGGTAGGTAAAATTGTTGTTCCCGTTCCAGTTGTTCATATTAAACCCGATGCTGTTTATATAATCAAACGGGAAAAGCAAGCCGAATTTAAGATGTGTATTTGCCGGGATATCTTTTGCCACTCCTGATATAATATAAGGGCTTTCTTTTATTTTAATTACGCTGCCTGCAACATGCACAGCCCCAAAAAGTTTCTTGGCCACAGTTTCTGTGATCACCACGTTATTGGAACCGGTCAGTACCTGTTGCCGGTTCCCATCGATCAGTTCATAACTAAAAACAGAAAACAGCGTGTTATCCGCTGCGTAGGCCTTATCAACAAGCACAGAACGTTTGCCATTAACCAGTTCATAGGTTCCCAGATCCTGCAGACGGACATAGTCTGCCACCTCCGGCATTGTCTGCTTCATTAAAGGGGCCGCAGGCGGGTATGTTTCACAGTCAGTACCAATATACTCCGAGCCTTTGTACATATCCAGTGTAATCCTGTAGATATGGGCAGCATTTTTATGAAAATCTTCATAGCTCCGCTCAAAGCGTACGTAATTCATTAATAACAGGAAGGTTGCAACGGCCACTGCTAATCCTAAAAGATTTAACCCGGAGTAGAATTTATCTTTCCAGATAGTACGAAAAGCGATTTTACCATTATTGAATAACATATTCTTAATGCGTTTGATATTGAAACCAGGTCAGAAAGTCATCTGTTTTACTCCTCCCACTCACTATTCACCATTTGTTATTTCAGTTATCAGATTTCAGTTATCAGATTTAGTTATCAGATTTTAGTTATCAGTTATCAGTGTCTCATTCCGCGCTATTTTTTCCATCAGCTATGCTTTACTCACTCCGTAATGCCTTTACCGGGTTGGCGATGGCCGCCCTTGCTGATTCATATCCCACAGTTATCCAGGCAACTAATAAAGTGATAGCGGCCGTCAATGCAAAAACCAGCCCGCCAATTTGCACGCGGTAGGCAAATCCGTTCAGCCAAAGCGTTAGTGTATACCAGGCAAATGGCATCGCAATAAGCAAGGCGATAAAGATCAGGCGCGTAAAGCTTTTTGACAGGAGCAATACCACACTCCATGAAGAAGCACCCAATACTTTTCGAACGCCGATCTCTTTTTTGCGCTGTTCCGCCATAAAAGCAGACAAACCATACAAACCCAGACAGGCGACGACCCCCCCCAGCACTGCAAAAAGATTAAACAGCTGTCCTGCCCTTTGCTCACTTTCATATACCTTATCCAGGTCCTGATCAACAAAGGAATAGCTAAATGGAAAGGCCGGGTTGAGCGCTGTATTTATTTTATTCAGTATAGAAAGCGTTGGCTCAACAGCGCCGGGCTTTGTTCGTATCACCATGGATCCCCCATAAGTATTAAGCCGCATAATAACAGGTTCGATTTTCTGTTGCAACGGTTTAAAATTAAAATCTTTTGTTACCCCTATGATCGTGCCGGTACGTCCCCATAAGGTCAGCGGCTTTCCCACTGCTGTTGCTGCATTCAATCCCATTAAACCTGCAAAGGTCTCGTTAATAATATAACCAGCGGTATCTGTTTTTAAACCAGGCTGGAAATTGCGCCCGCTAAGGAACCGGACTTTAAATACATCTGCAAAACGTTCATCCACGGCCAGAGTGGGAATCACGATCCGGCTGCGCGGATCCTTTCCCGTCCAATTCACATCCAGGGAGCCGGTAGTAAGGTTCACAGGCAGGTCGCCGGCAAGGGTAAAATCGGACGTAAGCGGGTTTTGGCGCAGCATATCTTTATACAACTCACGTTTGTTCCACAATTCGCCACTTAAGGGAACGGTGACCAGGTTCTCTTTATCGAACCCGAGGTTCATGTTTTTGATAAAATTTAATTGCCGGTAAGCTACAATGGTACCGATCAGCAGTATTATAGAAACCGTAAATTGTATGATCACCAATATATTCCTGAACATAAAATTACCACCGGCCCTTTGAACAACACCTTTCAGAATGGGCACAGGTTGAAACCCCGAAAGCAAAAATGCGGGATAACTGCCTGCCAGTAACCCGGTAGCCAGGGTAATAACAATCAGATAGCATATAAAACCTTTATCCAGTAAATGGAGCGACAGCGTTTTTCCTGCTAAATTATTAAATGCAGGCAGCGCCAGGTACACAAACAATAGTGCAGTACAAAGTGCGATAAAAGCAATCAACAGCGCCTCCCCCAGGAACTGGGCGATTAATTGTGCCCGGCGTGCACCCACAACTTTTCGCAGGCCTACTTCTTTTGCCCGACGTTCAGACCGTGCTGTTGCAAGATTCATGAAGTTAATACAAGCCACAATCA
>DASVMC010000515.1:0-10424 GCA_036384555.1 Niabella sp.
GTTCCTTCATACTGGTCAGCAATTCTGCAATAGCTGTCGTTCTTATTCTGAAGATCAGGCCAGCTTCCGGCGTTAGGGTCATATACAGGGGACTGATCGTTTCATGCAGTGATTTAAAGTTAAAATTCTTTACAACCCCAATTACATGGTAAGGGAAATTATTGCCTTTATCGCTGTTTTGCCAGATCACCGTTTTATTGATCGCTGCAGCGGCGCTCCATCCCAATGCCTGCGCTGCGGTTTCATTCAAAATAATTGCTGAAGAATCTGTTGTAAAGTCTTTGGAAAAATTCCTGCCACTGATCATATGCATGCCCATCGTAGGAATATACTCCTCATCCACGTGATAATCTACTCCATTCACAATCAGCTGATCGTTACCCTGCGGGTAGGCTAACGCATTATTATAGTTGGTTGGCCCGGCAGGTTTATAAAAAGAGGTAGTGGCATTTACGATCCGCGGATCCCTTAATAATTGCTGCTTAAAGACCTGCTCATTCTTACCCAATACATAAGAGTTGGGAATAGTAATAAGCTGCTCTTTGTTATAACCCAGGTCTTTGTTTTGTATATACTTCATCTGCTGATATACAACAATTGTTCCGATGATCAGTAAAACGGAAATAAAAAACTGAAATACCACCAGGCCGCTTCTTAAGCCCAGGCTTTTATGACGGGTATTTTGCTTTCCTTTTAATACTGCAACAGGTTTGAATGAAGACAAATAAAAAGCCGGGTAGCAGCCTGCAACAATACCGGTCAACAGTCCCAAACCAATAAAAGCAAAAACAGGCTTTACACTCATTGCCAGCTGTTTACCGGAGAAAGCATTAAAGGCCGGCAATCCCAGTTTTATTATAGCAAATGCAATCAGCAAGGCAATTAATGCAATAAAGACCGATTCTGATAAAAATTGCAACACCAGCTGTGCTTTTTCTGAGCCGATCACCTTTCTTACGCCAACTTCTTTTGCCCTTTTTGAAGCAGCGGCAGTTGAAAGATTCACAAAGTTAATACAGGCCACAAGCAGCATAAAAGCGGCAATACCTGCAAAAATATATACATAGGTTGCATTCCCGCCCGGTTCGAATTCATTATTTGTATCAGCATTGAGGTGTATATCCGTTAACGGCTGTAATGAAAAACCCAGGCTATTGCCTTTTGTTATGAATTGCTCCAGGCTCAAACCCATTTGCTGTCGTATTTGCGGCCCCATATACTTGCTCACCATTGCAGGAAACCGCGCCTCTATTTTCTTAAGGTCGGCGCCGGGTTTTAATAAAAGATAGGTATGGTATCCGCCACTCATCCATGAAACGGATGCTGCGTCTGCATAGCCCGTCATTGAAGCAAACAGATCAAAGTGAAAATGTGCATTAACAGGAATATCTTTAATAACCCCTGTTACCTTATAAAGATCGAAGCTGTCTTTAAATGCAGCTGTTTTTCCAACAAAAACATTCAGCATCTTTCCCAGGCCGCTTTCTTTTCCAAAATATTTCCGGGCGGTCGATTGTGTAACCACAATTGTATGCGGTTGCAGCAAAGCGGTTTTCGCATCCCCCTCTATCATTGGAAAAGTAAAAATGCTGAAGATATTAGGATCGGCAAATGCGAACCGGTTATCTTTAAATACTTTGTCCCCGTATTCAATTTTTGAATTACCATAATTCAGGATTCTTGTGGCATCCTGTACTTCCGGAAAATCGTTTTTCATGGTCTGTGCCACGGGGGCCATTGTAACACTTTCATTAATTTTACCGCCATTAATATTTGCACGGAAAATGGTTCTTACAATACGGGGCGCATTTTTATTAAACCGGTCATAACTTAATTCATCCTGTATATACAGCAGGATGATAAAAGATGTGGCTATACCCAGCGCCAGGCCCAGAATATTGATAAAAGAAAAAAGCTTATTCTTTTTAAAATTCCGCCAGATTGTTTTAAAATAATTTGTAAACATAGACTCCAGGTTTTAAGATCTCAGTGGTCAGTTTTCAGCGATCAGCATCCATTCACGATTCCTTATCTCCTATTTATTACCTCCTATTCACTACTTGTTATTCCAGACATCCGTCTACACTTTCTGTTTCCGATCTTCTATTCGCTGCATGCCTTTACCATTTGTTATTTCTTATTTCTTCTCCCTTACTCTGTTCGCAAGCTTTTTACAGGATTCCGCAATGCCGCTTTTATTGCCTGGAAGCTCACCGTAACCAATGCTATCAGCAAAGCTCCCAAACCGGCTGCAACAAATATCCACCAGCTTACACCGGTTCTGTAAGCAAAATCCTGCAGCCACCTGTTCATAAAATATCCGCCAGCAGGCGCTGCAATAATAAATGCGATGAGCACCAGTTTAAGAAAGTCTTTGCTCAGCATTTGTACGATACCTGCTGTACTGGCTCCCAACACCTTCCTTATTCCGATCTCCTTTGTTTTTTGCTCAGCGATAAATGTTGCCAGCCCAAACAAACCCAGACAGGCAATAAATATCGCCAGCGATGAAAACAGAATGGCTATTGTACCCGTCCTTGCTTCTGTTTTGTACATATTATTAAACGATTCATCCAGGAAATGATAACTGAAAGGCATACCCGGCGCCAGTTGCTCCCACGTTTTTTTTACCTGTGCAAGCAACCCCGGGATATCCGTAGTATTGATCCTGAATGAAGCGGTATACGGGCTGTAACTCAGGAACAGGCCCAATGGCCCGATATTGCTGTGCAGTGATTCATAGTTAAAGTTTTTTACAACTCCGATTACATGGTATTTTGTCACCCGGCCTTCATTATCCGGCGTATATACATCCTTACCGACCACATTTCCGCTTCCCAGCAATTTTGCTGCTGCTTCGTTGATAATGATACCGGTGGAATCTGCGCCAAAATCCTTTGAAAAATTCCTTCCTTTTATGAGCTGCATACCCAGCGTTGCGATATAATCATAGTCCACATTCCAGTTTTGCATATTAAACCCGTTCCCTGCTGTCAGAACTGCTTCCGTAGAATAGGTATTATCTCCCCGGAAAGAATTGGACACCGGTAAATAACCACTGTATGTTCCATTGCTGACTCCGGACAATTTCAGCACATTATTTTTAAATGCAGCTGCGTTGCTGCCCAGGGACCCGGTATTGCTGATCACCAGCACATGATCTTTTGCATACCCGATATTCTTTGTCTGGATGTAATGTAGCTGCCGGTAAACAACAACCGTTGCGATGATCAGCAGGATGGAAGTGGTGAACTGAAAGACCACCAGCACGCTTCTCAGGCTGCCGCTTTTTGAGCCCTGCCTCAATTTGCCTTTTAAAACCTCAATGGGCTTAAAACCCGACAAAAAGAAGGCCGGGTAACTTCCCGCCAAAAGTCCGACTATTACCGGCAGCAACAGAAGTGCGCCTGCAAATGACGGCGCTGATAATGCCGACAAACGCAATTGCTTTGCCGCCAGATCATTAAAGACGCCCAATACAGCATAGTCGATGATAACAGCCAGCAACAGCGCTAAAAACACCATCAACACCGACTCAAATAAAAACTGTGCGATCAACCGGCGTCTTCCGGTGCCCAATACCTTTCTTATACCCACTTCCCGGGCCCGGTTGGCCGACCGTGCTGTAGTCAGGTTCATGAAATTGATACAGGCTATGAACAGGATAAATAAAGCTACCGCGCTAAAAATGTAAACATACTGGATATTTCCGGATGGCAGTATTTCATCCTCCCGGTCGCTTCTTAAATGAATATCGGTCATGGGAATTAAAGAATAGGCCAGTTTATTACCCGACTGCTCAAATTCTTCAAGACTATTTATATTCATAAACTTTCTTGCGTAGGGTATAGCATATTTTCTGGTATAATCCGGAAAATTCTTCTCAAAGATTTTATAATCGGTGCCTTTTTTCAACAACAGGTACGTGTAAAAATTATGGCTGGTTACGGCTCCCCAGTTATAATTCACATCCTTCATACTAAAGAAAAGATCAAAGCGAAAATGGCTGTTTGCCGGAATATCCCTGATCACCGCAGTTATTTTAAATGGCACCAGCGATGCACCTTTCTTTACTTCTATGGTTTTACCCAGCACATTTGTATTACCAAAATACCGGTTTACAGCTGCCGCTGTAACCACTACTGTATTCGGTTCATCCAATGCATGCCTGGTATTTCCTGCAATGACGGACAGGGAAAATACATTAAAGAAAATAGAATCCACACTGGCCACATTTCTTTCGTCTATGTATTCATTCCCTTTTTTGATCAGCCTGGGACCATCGTCGGTGTATATCCTGGTATATTCCTCCACCTGCGGGTAATCCTTTTTCAGCAATGGGCCCATCATGTCAGAAGTCTGCGCCATTTTCCGGTCCTCATCACCAAAACGGAAATCAGTATTGATCCGGTAAATCCGGTCTGCATTGGGGTAAAACCGGTCGTATCCGGTTTCATCGGCTACATAGAGTGCAATAAGCAAAAAACAGGCAAGACCGATCGCAAGCCCTATGATATTGATAATGGAATACGTTTTATTTTTAACGACGCTTCTCCACGCTATTTTAAAATAATTTTCGAACATATGATTCTGTTATCAGCCGCCAGTAATTAGTTTTCAGTTATCAGCGATCTGTGGCTGTTTATCATTCTCACTACCGACTTGCTGTTCTTTACTTTTTATGCTGCTTCCTGCTACCTTCTTTTATGCGTCCTTTCTTGTTTCTGATTCCTTAATCTTCCTTCAGGCAATTATCAGATAATTTTTGAGCATAGATTTCAATTTTCAGCCCGGTAACTACCGGACCAGTCATCAGGTATTGCTGATTTATTTTACAGCCTTTACCCGATTCTTTTCCTATTGTGCCACTATTATAATGCTAAATAGATAAGAAATTCATTACCAATCACTTACTTTTTAACCAATAGCAATAACTGTCCGTAATTGCAACAAAAACTGTCCGGCTTTGATACAATTGGTCCCATAAGTATATGATAATAGTACTCGATACTGCTATTCAACCGGTCATCAGCTCTTTCTGTCAGCACCGGGCACCCTGATCTTTATTCTGACCGCAACGCTTTTACAGGATTAGCAATAGCCGCCTTTATGGCCTGGAAACTTATGGTAAGCAGGCAGATCAGTACTGCGAGCAGTAATGTAGCAATAAGCACCACGGCGCTTATCCGGGTATGGTATTCATATCTGAGCAGCCATTCCTTCATCAGGTACCCGCTAAGAGCTGAGCCTATGATAAACGAGATAAGGACCAGCAGCACAAATTCTTTTGAAAGATTGAGCCAGATATTGCTGACACTGGCACCCAGCACTTTTCGGATGCCGATCTCTTTTTGTCGCTGCTCGGCTGAAAAGGCTACCAATCCAAAAAGTCCCAGGCAGGAGATTATTACAGACAACACTGTAAAAAGCATTGCAAGTGTACCCAGCTTTTCTTCTGATTGAAACTTCTCAGCAAAAACGGCATCTGTGAATTTATAATCAAATGGATATCCGGGATTCCATTGTTTCAGTAACTGGCGGATCCTGTTTAAGCTTTCATTTACCGGCAAGTCCGGATTCAGCCTCAGGGTGATATTCCCGATCCAGTCTTTCATATACCCGATAATGACCGGCTTTGACAGATCATAGGGGTTATTAATACTGAAATCCCTGACCACCCCTACCACATCCCTATTGCGGCCCTGCCATTTGATCTTCTGTCCTACAGGATTTTTCAGCCGCATCATTTTTACAGCAGCCTCGTTTAGAAGGATCGCATTTGAATCAGCAGGATACGCTTCTGAAAAATCACGCCCCGCTGTCAATTGCAGTCCCATAGTTGTTACAAAATGATACCTGGAAGTTATCTGGCTGATCATCATTTTATCTTCACCAGCCAGTTGACCCGGCCATACCACGCCAAAAGTACTGCCGTTGGAATTGTTAATTCCGCTGGCTGAAATTGCTCCGTCAGCAATTGCTCCGGAGCGGATTGCCGCTTCACGAAAAACTTCAAACTGCGTCCCGAGGTTCCCTTCCGGCAGCAGTTCAATTAAGCCTTTATTATTGTATCCCAGTGGCCGGTTCTTTACATAGTGTACCTGTTTAAAAATAACGATACTTGAAAGAATGAGACAGGTAGCAAATGTAAACTGAATGATCACAAGTACCTGTCTTGGCTTCGCCGGTCCTTTTCCGGCGCTATTTAAGCTCCCTTTCAATACTTTGACAGGGTTAAATGAGGAAAGAAAGAATGCCGGGTAACTGCCGGCAAACAGCCCTGTAAATAGAACCACCCCTCCGGCAAAGATCCAGGCCGGCACCTCATTGTAAGGTATCATAAGGTGCAGTTGCATTAACCGGTTAAACAAAGGTAGCAGCGTTATGATCAGGACCAGTGCCAGTATAAAGCTCAGCAATGCCAGCAAAACAGATTCGCTTACAAATTGCAGCATCAGCAAATTACGCCGTGCGCCTATGGCTTTCCGTATACCAACTTCCCGCGCGCGCTTTACAGACCGGGCCGTGCCCATATTCATAAAGTTGATAGCGCCAATGATCAAAATGCATAAAGCCAGGATCAAAAACAGGTGCACCAACTCAATGCGGCCGCCAGACGGCATTCCCTCTTTAAACTCATCATATAAATGCACCTTTGAAAAAGGATAGATAAACAAATGATTATCCTTGTTATTATCCACGCTGAGCAGCATTTTATCAAACGCTGTATTTAACGCAGGTATATCTGTGTGCTCTTTTGTCAATATATAGCTGTTGAAACTATAATTATACCAGGCGTTCTCTTTTACCCATTGTTCAATTCCCGCGTAAGTATCCCAGGGAATTAATACATCAAACCGGATTGATGAGTTAAGCGGCAGATCATCAATAACGGCTGCAACCTGAAGCAGGTGGTCCTTGTCATACTGGACCGTTTCCCCGACAACATCCGTTTTGCCGAAGATCTTTTCGGCGGATGATCTGGTCAGCACCACGGAGGCGGTACCTTTCAATAAAGAACCCGGATTGCCCTGTAAAAATGAACAAGAAAATATATTGAAAAAGGATGGAGATGCCGCAAGGGTCTCCAGCCGGAACATCCTGTCTTCTTTGCCCAATAACATTGTTCCCAAACCGGAAGTCACAGCCGCCTCTTCTACCTGAGGAAAATCCTTTTTTGCAGCTGTTGCTACCCCCACAGGTGTCAATTTGCCCGTACTGATTGTATTGTTATTCTTAAAATTGGTATATACCTGGTAAATGCGGGGCAGCTTTTCATTGTGACGATCGTAAGAAAACTCCTCCTGCACGTATAACAGTAAAATAAAGCAGGCGGCCATTGCTATGCCCAGCCCGATTATATTTAAAGATCCATAAAGGCGGTTGCGCATCAGGTTCCTCCAGGCGATTTTAAAGTAATTTTTGAACATAGATTTCAGATTTAAGAATTAAGCATGGAGACATCCGATAGTTCAACCATTGCAAATCATGATTCGTTTTCATTTCCCCGATAGCTATCAGGATCAGGGTTCATAACTGACTACTCGTGACTTACATTTCTTATTTATTATTTATTATTGCTGATGCTACCTACTCTATTCGCTACGCAATGCTTTAATAGGATTGGCAACAGCTGCCTTGATAGCCTGGAAGCTCACCGTAGCCAATGCGATCAGCAAAGCCCCCAGACCGGCTATAGCAAATATCCACCAGTGCAATCCCACGCGATATGTATAATTTTGTAACCAGCTATACATTACATACCATGCAGCCGGTAAGGCAATGAGCAGGGAAAGACATACCAGTTTTAAAAAATCACGCGAAAGCAGTGCCGATATACCGGATACAGAAGCGCCCAGCACTTTTCTCACCCCGATTTCTTTGGTCCGCTGACCGGTCATATAGGCAGACAAACCAAATAATCCAAGGCAGGAGATCAATATAGCAAGACTGCCAAACAGTAAGGCCAAGGTGCCAATAAATTGCTCGCCTTTGAACAGGTTGTTGAAATCGTCATCTAAAAACCGTGCTTCAAATGGAAAACTTCCGTCGATTTTCTTTACACCGGATTCTATACGCTTTAACTGCGCCGGCAGGTCAGTGGTCTTACTTAGTTTTATAAAAATACTACCGCCCCATTGTGCAATATTTTCCGGTTTTTCAGGGTATATGATTGTAGGCGGGCTATTGCCGTAAATATCATTGGCCAGAAAAGGGCGGGTTACACCAATAATATGGAGCGCATCTTCATTGCCATCTCCTCTGTAGATCATTTTGCCCGCATGCCCCTCCTTGCCCATTAACTGGGCCATTTCATGGTTGATCAGGATATTGCCGCTATCGCTTTTTATATTGTTATAAAAGTTGCGGCCTTCCGCCAGACCAATGTTCATCAATTTTAAATATTCCGGCGTAACCAGTAAAAAGGTGATCAGCGCATCCTGTTTTCCTTCGCCACCCGTCCACCGGAATCCGCCCCCGTTGGAATACATAGAGAACATACTGGAATTTGCCATTGCCACTTCCTGCACCTGTCCACCCTGCAATAATTGCTGCCGGAGCGCATTAAAATTTTTGATCAGTTCATCAGATGTGGAGATCTGAATTATTTTTTCTTTATCATATCCCAAATCCCGGTGTTGTGCGTGCTTTACCTGGCTGTAAATGACGATTGTGGCTACAATAAGCATAACAGATACTGAAAACTGAATTACAACGAGCGCTTTGCGGATAAACCCTGCACCATCCTGTTTTTTTGAGAACTGTTTCTTAATGGCGCTGATAGGGTTAAAGGATGAAAGGTAAATGCATGGATAGCTGCCGGCAACGAGCCCGCACAATAGTCCAATAGCCAGAATGCTGAAGAAATGAACCGGATTCAGCAGATCGAGCTTTAACGGAATATCCACCAGCCTTCCGAAAAGCGGAACCGTGATCACTAAAACAACAATTGCCAAAACTACAGCCAGCATGGCCATTAATATGCTTTCGAGCATAAACTGCCCCATCAGCTGCGTTCTTGTAGCACCCACTACTTTTTTAAGCCCTATTTCTTTGGCCCGTTTTTCACTCCTTGCCGTACTGAGGTTCATAAAATTGATACAGGCAATTAAAAGAATGATAAAGGCTATTGTTATGAACATTTTTACATACTTGATCTTACCATTGGAAGGATCATTCACGCCATTTTTAAAAGAATTATACAGTCCCAGCTCTGTATAGGGAAACAGGAATACCTCATGGTGCACATCATTACCCGATTTTTTAAGTATAAAATTCTTTAATTGCTCATTAGTAGTACGAACCGGCACATTGGGCTGGAGGGTTGCATAGGTCCTTATACCGCAATTACCCCAGTAACTCCAGTTCTTGGCAAAACTGGTATCGGCCATGGGCTTATTCATCGGTATTACAAAAGTCGGTTGCATGGCCATGTTCCGGGAAGGGATATCATAAATAAGCCCGATTGTAAAAATGTCCTTTTTGTTAAAGGTGATGGCTTTTCCCAGCGCATCATTCTCTTTAAAAAAGGCTTTGGCCATCTTTGCCGAAATGGCGATCTGCCCCGGGTTTGAAAGCGAAAAATCCGGTAGTTTCTGAACGACCGGATACTGGAAAAGGTCAAAGAAACTGCTATCTGCATATATGCCGCCCTGTGATAAGAATTTATCAGCCACTGAAAATATACCGCCGGCGTCCAGCGTTCTGACCACCTTATTAAAACCGGGGATCTCATTATACATTGCTCCCGCCAGCGGCCCGCAGGTAGCATTCATGGTCATAATATCCTTGCCATAAAACTGGTTGTTCTTAACAAGATAGATATCGTTTGAACCGGGCAACTGCCGGTTATAAGCAAACTGGTATTCGGCCCATAAGAAAATAAGTGCCGCACAAACAATACCGATGGCCAGCCCGAAAATATTAATAAAAGAAAAGCTTAGTGTCCTTTTCATATTCCTCCAGGCGGTCTTAAAATAATTTTTGATCATACTTTGTATACTTTAGATTTTTCAGACATGCTATACTGTTCTTACTTTTTGGTGTTTTATCATAGTTATCCGCTTCCGGTCAAAAGGGTCTTTCCTCAGCGCTTTAACTGTTTCTGCAAATAGCTGACCGCTTCTTCTAAAACCACATCTTTCCCCGATAAATAATCTTTAATTCCAGGTGTTATTTTTATGTGGGGCTGCACTCCATACCCAACAAACTCCCTGCCATCAGGATACGTATCTTTTTTTGTACACACCCTTGCCGACCCACCTCCGGGCAGATCAAAGACCAACGGTTGCCCGGTACTGCCAAAACTGGGTTCGCCCATGCGGATCATGTGTTTTTGATCATCTGCTGCAATCAGAAAATCTTCCGCGGCAGAGGCGGTGTTATTTCCTGTAAGGAGCACCGTGGGCACTACAATACGGGGT
>DASVMC010000516.1:0-3030 GCA_036384555.1 Niabella sp.
ATGATGAAATAAAAGCGCATATCCGGCAATACGAAGAGCAGCTGGGTGGAGAATAAAAGGGTATAACTTAAAGTTATCGTCAATTGCTTTTGTGACTTCATTACAGACTTCATTTCTTATAGCTTTGCGCTAATACAAATGAAGCAGCTATGAGGGTTTTTTTGATACCGTTCCTGATTTTTATAACCGCCGCAGTCCTGATCCTGACTAAGGATTCCTGTACCGGTAAAAGAGCAGGTACCAGTACAAAAGAAAAGAGGGAGGATGCAGGTATGCAGCAACCGGATACTGTATGGTGGGGATGGAATCATTACCAGATCCCTGATCATACGGACGAAGGGAAAAAAATAGCATACGGATACCAGCTGATTGCGAATACCTCTTATTATCTTGGCCCTAAAGGAACAGTAGCAGCCATCACCAATGGAATGAATTGCCAGAATTGTCATTTAAACGGCGGAACGGTTCCTTTTGGGAATAATTTTGGGAAAGTTTTTGCGACCTATCCTTTGTACCGGGCGCGTAATAACGGTATACAGGATATTTACATGCGGATAAATGATTGCCTGCAAAGAAGTCTGAACGGTAAAACGCTGGACACGGCTTCAAAAGAGATGCAGGCGATGTATGCATATCTGAAATGGATTGGGGAGGAAGTGCCTAAAGGAAAAGCGTATAAAGGAACATCGATCATGCAGCTGGAATTTTTAAACAGGGCTGCAGACCCTTTAAAGGGCAGCCTGGTATACCGCACCCAATGCGAACGATGTCACGGCGCTGATGGGGCGGGCATGCCGAATAGCGACGGAACAGGATATACGTATCCGCCATTATGGGGTGGTCATAGCTTTAATGACGGGGCCGGGCTGTTCAGGATACGTAGTTTTGCAGGGTTTGTTAAAAATAACATGCCGCAGGGAACCACTTATCTCAGACCGCAATTGACAGATGAGGAAGCCTGGGATGTAGCAGCATTTGTGCTTGGTCAGCCGCGGCCAAAGTTTGATCAGCGTGCAGACTGGCCGGTTTTAAAAAAGAAACCAATAGATGCGCCCTATGGGCCTTATATTGACAGTTTTTCTGAGCGGCAGCATAAATATGGCCCCTTTGGACCTATAACAATGGCGCAGGCAGCTTATAAATAAACGAATCATACAATTAATCTTAAAAATCAGAATGAATGAAAAAAGCAGTATTGATCCTTTTTAGTGTGGTATTGGCCTTTACAGTAGCAGGGCAGCAATTGACTCCTGCCCAGCAGAAAAACAAGCAGTTTGCAGGGGCGGTTGCAAAACAGAAGACCTATCATGTCATCTACCAGATGGATAACAGTGATCCCAAGATCATTGAAAAAGTGCTGAGGAACCTTAACAATGCCCTGAATGACCCCCGGCTTAAAGGCCGGTTAAAAGCAGAGCTGATTGCATTTAGCGGGGGAACTGATGCATACCTGAAAGGAAGTAAATACGAAGAAGAACTAAAAAGTCTCGTTGAACGGGGTGTTATTGTAGCCCAATGTGCCAACACCTTGCATGAACGTAAGATTCAGCCGGAGCAGCTCTATGATTTTATTGGAATTGTTCCCAGCGGCAACGGTGAGCTGATCCTGCGTCAGGCAGAAGGCTGGTCCGTGGTAAAACCATAAGCAGCATTCCTCATAGGCAATTACATACTTTGTTTAAGCAGAGCAACCGCTGTATGACCTCTGCAGCGGTTTGATACGTTTGAAATGTTTCTGTTAATAATTAAAAAAATCAGAAGCTTTGGATCATAAACTTAGATGATTTACAGGGATATAGAGAAAACGGGGTTGTTTTCTTTATTTTTTTACGGATTTTAACCAGGGTTAAGCCGGCACTTGCTAAGTTGCTGGCTTATTGGTATAATTTTGCACTTCGAAATTGCCATTGCTATATCTGATAGCTGCAATGTTGCAATTAAACCCTGATTAAGCCGTTGCTACTTAAACATGAGCCACCGGAATGCTTCTTTTGAGGCTATATGACTGAACCGTTTTATTGAATGGATATGCTCTCTTGCCTGCAGCAAAGTATGTCCATTTTTTATTGTTCTTTACTGATGAATAAATGAGCGTTCAGCAAGGAGTGAATCACAGGCTGCTACAACTTATACAAAGGCTATAAGGCCAGTTAATTTGGGGCTATTGCAGGATTATATGATCTTGGACCCCCGCCGGGATCATGTGGTCTTCTAAAAAGACAATAAAGGCGGTTGTTGAAATTGAATTTCTGCAGACCGGATCCACGTGCTTTTAGCGTTTAAAGCGATCAGGGTTCCGTCCTTTAAAACCACAGTTCTTCCATACAAATAGGGATCCTGCAAGTGGTTGCGCGCTCAGTTCCTCCTTCGTTAACCGGTCGAAGGCCGTGGTAATATACAGGTCTGAAAGATCTTTTCCTCCGAATACGCAGGAGGTAACCCTTGCCACGGGCAGCTTTAGGGAAAACAGCTGTTTTCCCGTTCCCGGGTCCCAGCGGGTTACCTGCCAGCCATCCCAATGCGCGATCCAAAGCATCCCTTCCTCATCGATTGTCATTCCGTCGGGCGCTCCCTCTGAAGGGCTAATTTTGATGACGGCTCTGCCATTAGATAACCGGGCTGTAGCTGCGTCATAATTGTATGCCATTACACAATAAGAAAGCGTGTCAATAAAATAAAAGCAGTTACCGTCATTGCTCCAGGCCATTCCGTTGGGGATGGTCAGGTTCTTTAGCTGATCTTTAAATTGAAAGTAAGCATTCATGGTGTAAAGGCTTCCTGCGCCTGCTGTTTCATTCATCGACATGGTGCCAACCCAGAAACGGCCATCGGCATCGCATTTACCATCATTAAAGCGGTTATTGATGGCGCCGGTTTCAAAAAAAGGATACTGCACAAAAGTCTTATCCTGCGGGTTGAAAATGGCCGGCCCTTGCTGTGCGGCGACCAAAAGGCTCCCGTCATTGCATAAAGCAATAGATCCGATCAGCTGGTTGAAGGGATGAATGTGATGGCTGCTGGTACTGGTGT
>DASVMC010000517.1:0-4988 GCA_036384555.1 Niabella sp.
TATGCTTCTATGGCTGATTCATTGGAGAAGACATCTTTGTTCTGAAGAATATTCTGAGGAGCGATATCCAGAACATTCTTGCAGGAAAAGAGAATCAGCGGCAAGCATACTATGAAGATATACTGAATTATATTTTTCATCTATATATTTTTTATATGTTTTTAATAGCCTTATGGAACGCTTAGCAGCAAATATTTTCCAAGGCGTTCCACCTTGCTGAATTTAAAAAGCTATGTTAAAGCCGGCATTGAAATTTTTCATGACAGGATAATCTGAACTGGTACTATGTTCAGGATCGATGTATTTTACTTTCGAGATCGTCAGCATATTAAAACCATTTACAAATACCCGTATACTTTTCGCGATCTTCCGTGTAAGTGGTTCCGGTAAAGTATAGCCGAGCTCCAGGCTTTTTAATCTGATATATGCGTCGTTGTGCCACCAGAAAGTAGACGCCAGATTATTAACATTTGTGTTTCCCTGGTACCTGCTTGTAGGATATTTGCCCGGAACCCAGGCACTTGCCGGATCAAAAAGATCTTCATGGTGCCAGCGATCCATAAATTCTGGCAGCAGGCCGTTTCGCTTATAGGGAACCGGTGTGTTGAACAAACCGCTATTCTGGTTTACATAGAAGCCTTCGGCCGCCTGCAGCAGCATATTAAAATCGATGCCTTTCCAGGATAGACCCAGGGTCATCCCAAAGTTTGCTTCCGGAAGATTGGGATTACGCGCAATCGGCCTTATATCATTATCATCAATGATCCCATCGCCGTTATAATCCTCATATTTGAGATCGCCGGGTAAAAGCGTGGTATTCCCCTTACCGTCCTCAACAGCCCAATGGTCAATTTCCTCCTGCGATTGAAATTGACCGACTGCCGTGTAGCCCCAGACAATATCATTCCATCGATAGGAGGTATTATTTCTCCAGTCATTATACGGATTGGTGGAAGGGGCTCGTTCTACGTATAAATTTTTGGTACGGGCGAAGGAGACGTTCCCCGAGATCGTATAGCTCAATTCGTTTATACGACCGGTATGACCGATTTCCACTTCGAAACCATGAGTCATATTACTGTTTAAATTTTCCTGGGGCAAAGCGGCGCCCACACTACCGGGCAAACTCAAATTGCGGGTAGCCAGCATTCCGGTTTTCTTTCTTCTGAATACATCAAAAGTAAAGGTCAACTTGCCGTTCCAGAGGTCACCGTCCAGACCAATATTGGTTGTTGTTGCCGTAAACCAGGTAATATCAGGATTAGGCATTCCCCGGGAAGCCAGTCCGGAAACGACTGTATTGCTAAAAACGTAGTTCCCGCTTGGATAATTATATCCCGTCAGAAACTGATAAGTACTTGCTGCATCATCTCCAAGGCGTCCCCAGGAAGCCCGGAGCTTTAAATTATTTAATGCCGTTATATTATCCTTTATAAATGATTCTTCCGACAAGCGCCAACCTACGGAAACGGATGGGAAAAAACCCCACCGGTTGCCGGCGGCAAACTTCGATGAACCGTCATACCTGAAACTTCCTTCAACAAGATATTTACCCTCATAACTATAATTCAGCCGGCTGACTAACCCCAAATTGACTGATGGAGACGTTACATCCGATGTGATCCGGTTGTTATCATTATTACCGGCATACAACTGGTCAATAGCATCGAGCGTGAATTCTTTTGAACCGTTGAAATTATCTGAGCTGGAATTCAATCGCTCAAAAAGTACCAGGGCTTTAATATTGTGCCGCTTTTTAAACGTTTTTTCATAGTTGAAAGAGATTTGCGCATCGGAAGTGATTTGGCTGTTGAACGACTCATAAAGAGTGGAGGGAGCCTGCCGGTACACGGCATCATAAATACCGGTAGCGGCATCATAGGTATATAATGGATATTTTTTCCGCCACGATTTATTATAGGTAATCGTCGGATTATAACTATACAGGGCTCTTGCCGTCAGGCCGGGAACAAATGGAACCGTATAATCCAGGATGATACTTCCTGTAAGGGCATTGATGACATTTTTATTATAGCCGACAATAGAAGAATTGGTTAAAGCGATGGGATTGGAAGGAGATACTTTGGTATCCTGGAGATATAAGGGGTTGTCATTGGCATAGGCCGGCATAGTAGGCGGCATCAGTAAGGGCTGGTCCAGAATACCGGCGCTGCTTCCATACGGCTTGTCGGTTTGATCACGGATCCCGCTTACCAACATCTGCGCTTTTATATTTTTAGTGATTTGCGCGGATATATTTGATCTGAAGTGATATTTTTTGTCTTTCAAAGAGCCGCTTTTCCATAATCCTTCATCATCATAAATGCCAGCGGAAAAGAAATAATTTATTTTGTCGGTACCTCCGCTAACACTCAGGGTGTGCTCCATTTCCGGAGAATATTTTCTTGCCAGCAACCCGAACCAGTCGGTGCCTTGCAGCGTGCCATCCCTGTATTGTTGAAGCTGTTCTTTTGAAAAGGTAGGCTGTCCGGCCTGGTTCATATCTGCTTCGTCTGTTAAAGTTGCATACTGGTAAGCGTTTAACCCATGTGGAAAAATTGTCGGGATAGAGCCACCGACCGTTCCGGTATAATTGATCTCTACCCGGCCGGCTTCTCCTTTCTTAGTGGTAATCAGTATAACGCCGTTGGCCGCGCGCACTCCATACACTGCAGCAGAGGCATCTTTTAAGATAGAAATACTTTTAATATCATTAGGGGCAATCCGGTTAAGAGCTTTAGCAGTTGCTGCAGGCACGCCGTCTATAATGACCAGCGGAGAACCCATTCCCCGGATGTCAAGAGAGGTACTATAACTGCCCGGTTCGCTGGAACTCTGAATGACCCTCAGCCCCGGCAGCTTGCCAGCCAGCATATTCGCCAGGTTAGGGGAAGTGGCTGTAGTCAGTTGCTTTCCGGTGATAGATGAAATGGCCCCTGTAACCGATTTCTTTTTCTGCGTTCCATAGCCTACTACGATCAGGTTGTCTAAATTATTCTCTGCAGCATGTAAAGTAATGCGTGAAGCAGCAGCATTTGTAGCAGGTATCTCAATCGTCTGGTAGCCGATAAAAGAAATAACTAATACATCAGTTTCCTTAACATCAATCGAAAATTCTCCGTTAGCAGTTGTATTTACTCCGATGTTACTGCCTTTTATTCTAACCGAAGCTCCATGTAAGGGCGTTCCAGTACTATCCACAACACGTCCATGTATTTCAGAAAATGGTTGCGGAGTATCCGGTTCTGTTTCCGGAATTTTTGAGGCGGGTCCGGGTTGCTGCGCACCTTCTTTTTCATACAGAACAATCGTTTTGCCCTTAATAAGATAATCAAGCGGCTGATCCTTCATCACTTCGTCTAAGACCCGGACCAGTGGCATATTGACCACGGAAACGGAGACTTTCTTATCATGGGAATAAATACCTTTTTTGCCCAATACCGCGTAGCCCGTTTGTTTTTCTACATTTCTAAAGAACTCCCTGATGCTCATATTCTTACCGGAGAGAGTAATACTTTGAGCATTACTGGTTGCACACGCCTGGACAAAAACACATGCCAGTAAAATTGCTGTTAATTTCATAACCCGAAAAATTTGCCTGAACTCTGGCTTTTGAATAAAGGCAATAAGTAGCCGATAAAGTTTTTTTTGCATAACTTGCAATCGCTTTTTAGTTGGTAATAAATGGGGTCAACCGTTTAACATCAACGTAATCACAGCCGTTGCGGGTGCCACCGCATCGGCTTTTTTTACGTGATTTCTGACAGGCGGCACGCTAAAGATTAGCCATGTCCCTGCTATTCTTTTGTTTTCTATTTATTGTTTTATAGTTAATGTTCGTCCTTCCAGCTGATAATGGATGCCTAACTTCTCCAGGATCTCCATCACTCCGTTCAGTGGAATATCTCTTGTCATCCTTCCCACCAGTTCGATGTCTTCCACATGGCCTTTGTAAAGCACATCAATATCATACCAGCGCTCCAGTTGGGTCATAGCCTGTTTAAGCGTTAATCCGTCAAAACTGAAATAGCCATTTTTCCAGGCCATCACCTGATCCAGGTTGGGTGACCGGTTCACCGTTACATTTCCGTTTTGAGCCACCGCCTGCTGTCCTGGCTTAATAATAACGGATCCTGTACTGCTTGCGGTTCTCAGCGATCCTTCCAGCAGCGTTATTTTAATTGCCGGTTCATTACTATAGGCATTCACATTGAAGTGTGTTCCCAGTATTTCTGTTGTTACCCCGTTGGATGAAACTATGAATTTCTTCGCTTTATCTTTTGCTACTTCAAAATATCCTTCCCCCTTCAACTCTACCCTACGTTCACTGCCGTTAAATGCTACAGGATATGTAAGAGACGATCCCACATTGAGCCAGACATGGCTGCCGTCGGCTAATTGCAGATCAACAACCTTACTGCCCTGCGGATTGGTCAGCGTGTTATACTGTGATTGTTCCAAAAACTGCCCGGTAGCTGTTTGATAAGCAATCTGCCCGGTAGCTGATTTTACCAGTTTTACATTTCCCTGCTGTACCGGTTGACCGTTTCCCAGGCTATCCAGGTATACGATATTCCCGTTAGCCAGTGTAATCATTGCATGGCTGGACTGCGGCGCCTTAATATCTGTTTCATTGGACCCTGTTGCAAGCTGCCTACCGGCTTTTTGATTAAGCACCAAGTAACCGCCGGCACTCAAAATCAAAAGGACAATAGCCGCGGCCCAGGACCATTTCCTGAAAAAGCGCGTTTTCGACGGGCTCTTTTCTGCCAACAATGTGTTACCTGATTTATCAATCCGGAGCACATTTTCAGAAAGATGGGCATACGGCAGGCCATCAAAAGCAGGATCTTTATGTCGTGCCATCAACCCTGCGAGCACGTCACTAAATAATTCCCGGTTCTCTTCCTCATCCAGAAAGCGCTGTAATTCCGCCCGTTCGTCGGGTGAATCTGTGCTCTCCGCATATTGCTCTAATAAATATATCA
>DASVMC010000518.1:0-2777 GCA_036384555.1 Niabella sp.
ATTACAGAAGAAAACACGCCCGGTTTATACCCGATTTTTGATTCGTAATCAGCGGATATCTTTTCTGCAAAATCATCAAAACAATCTTTCTTTATTAAAGCAATGGCACAGCCGCCAAACCCGGCTCCTGTCATCCGGGCACCGATACAATCTTTATAGGTTCTGCAAAAATCAACAATCGTATCCAGCTCCTGTCCCGATACTTCATACAGATGTTGCAAGGAGTCATGTGAAGCATACATCAACTCCCCAAAAGTTTTGATCGCACCATTTACCAGCGCTTCTTTTGCCTGCTTTACCCGGGCATTTTCTGATATAACATGTAAGGCCCGTTTTTCAAGAACGGGATCATTTAATAACTGTTTATACTGGTCAAACTGACCGGTACTGATTTCAACCAGGTTATTCACCGGTAATTGCTGCCGGAATTTTTCCAATGCCGTTCTGCATTCGTTGAAACGTTCATTATACTTGGATTCCACCAATTTCCTGGGCTTGTTGCTGTTGATAATGGCTAAAACATAATCCCCGATCTCAAAGGGAATATATTCATAACCTAAGGTGTCGGTATTTAATAACACCGCGTTCCCGGCTTTTCCCATTGCTACCGCAAACTGGTCCATGATCCCGCTGTTCAGCCCCATAAATCCGTTCTCCACTTTCTTACCCAGTATTGCCAGTTCTACGTTGGTCAGTCCTCCGTTGAACAGCTGGTTCAACGCATGCGCTGTCAATACTTCAACAGAAGCACTGGAAGAAAGTCCTGAACCAATTGGCAGGTTACCGGAAAAGAGAAAATCAAGCCCTGACAATTCTACGTTTTTTTGCTGCAGTTCATGAATGACGCCAACGGGATAGTTAAACCATTCGCTGCCGGATTTTGTATATCCGTTTTTATTGATCTCGACCGTTGCCGTTTCAGGGAAATCGGTTGCGTGAAAACGAAAAACGGATTCATTATTCTTTGCAACCAATAAGGTGGTGCCTAGTGAAATAGCACAAGGCATAACCTGCCCGCCGTTATAGTCAATATGCTCTCCGATCAAATTGACCCGGCCGGGACAAAAAAAGATATGTGCAGCAGGTTGGTTATAAATTTTTTCAAATTCTTTCTGTAATTCGGTAATGGTCATAACAATTATATTATTTTTATCAAAAAACAACAATTCATGATTGAAATTACTGAGCAGCTTGCCGCACAGCATCCCAATGGACAAAACGTTTCTATTTTTACACTAAAAAACAGCGCAGGAACTGAGGTAAAGGTCACCAACTACGGCGCTATTATCATGTCGATAAAAATACGGAAATCAGATGGAACTTTTAATGATATTGTTTTAGGTTTTGATGAGCCACAGCAATACTGGTCTGCCGGATACCTGGAAAACTATCCATACTATGGGGCTGCAATAGGACGCTATGCCAACCGCATTAATGGAACGATCATTCATATTGACGGAAAAGAGTACCGGCTGAACAGCTCCAACCCCGGTTACCAGCTGCATGGAGGGATTGAAGGTTTTGATAAAAAGGTATGGGATAAGATTGCAGCAGACAATGGACAGGTAGTGCTCCAATACATAAGTCCGGATGGCGAGGAAGGATTCCCGGGCAACCTTACGGTACAGCTTCTTTTTTCATTGAACGAGGAAAATGAATTCAGCTATGAATATAGGGCCACTACAGACGCTCCGACTGCGGTGAACCTGACGCATCATAGTTATTTTAACCTGAATAACGGAACGGGCACTATCAATGGTCAGCATTTAAAGATTCACGCTACGCATTACCTGGAGCAGGATGCCAATTATTGTACCACCGGCAAAGTGCTTCCGGTAAATGGCACCCGGAATGATTTTAGCCGGTATAATCAAACCGGTAGTATAACGGATCCTGAAAAAGGTATCGATATCAGCTATCTCCTGGACCAACCCGGTATAACACATATTGCTGCCGAGGCCTACTGTGATGAAGAAAATGTAAAGCTGGAAGTATATACAACAGAACCGATAGTACACCTATATAACAGTTACGGTTCTCCGGAAATCAAAGGAAAAAACGGGCAGCAATACCAGCCTTTTTCTGCTTTTTGTTTTGAAACGCAGGTGCATCCTAATGCAATTACCATTCCTTCTTTTCCCAATACCATTTTAAGACCCGGGGAAGTTTATTCCACAAAAACAATTTATAAGTTTGTAACCCGATAGGCACTCAATAAGATCCTATACAGATTTTAAGACGCTATAGGGTCTTTAACGCCCCGGCAGCAACTCAATATGCTCCAGGGTATGTAATCCATCCGTTATTAATTTTGAAAATTCAGGATGCTGCTGTTGCATTCTTTCAAGATAGTGAATGATCTCTTTTTGCATTTCAGGATTGATTGCCCTGTATTTTAAGATCTCAAGGATTTCCATGGGGCAAAGCCAGTCCTGATCATATTTTTTTTTAAGCACCTGCCAGATGCTTTCAAGGGGCCTTTGATCTTCATCACCTTCACGAATAGTGCGCACCTGCCGGTACAGACTGTGCAAATAACGTGTTGCTCCTGTATAATCAGAACGGGGCATTTCTTTTGGTACAATAGAAACCTGTTCGTAGGCCTCTTTATCAGCCGCGCCCGGAAAAACAGCTTTAATCCTTTCTCCAACAACCAGATCATATTGTCCCCATTCCGGGTAAAACAATTTTTGGCCACTCACCGTATCTGTAACCCCGCAACCGGTAAAACTGATCAACAGGATCTTATGGACATTTCTAAGGATAGACGTAACAAT
>DASVMC010000519.1:0-7818 GCA_036384555.1 Niabella sp.
ACGACCACGGTATCGTTCATAGAGAAACCGATCACCGTCAGTATCGCTGCAATGAAATGCTGGTCGATCTCCAGCGGGAAGGGTACATGATCCCGGAAATAGGAGAAGACGATCAGGACGACCAGTGCATCGTGCAGCAATGAGAAAATGGTTCCCAAAGAGTATCTCCAATCTCGGAAGCGCAGGAAGATATAGAGGAATATTGCCAGTATCGCCAAAATGGTTGCTTTAACCGCCCCTCGTTTCAGATCATCTGAAATGGTGGGTAATACAATTTTGGAGCTGAGCTTATTTTGATTATCGAACTGGGCAAATGTGGTTCCTGCAGGCAGGTACGTCTTTAACCCGTCGTACAATTTATGAAGCACGACAGAATCTGCCCGCTGGCTGTTGGGGTCTTTGATCAGGTAAGATGTTGTAATATCCAGTGTGCTTGCATCGCCTACTGTTTTAATACTGGGGTTCTCATTATCAAATGTCTTCTTCAGATCATCCCGTACTTTTTCAACCTCTACTTTTTTATTGAAATCAACGCGATAGGAGCGTCCGCCATCAAATTCCACACCATAATCAAAGCCATGGAAAATAGTACCAACAGAAAGCAGCAGGATCACCACGGAAATAGCGTAGGCAATTTTCCGGAATTCAATAAACTTGAACGCACTATGCTTGAAGATACTGCGGCTCAGGCTGGTAAAGTATTTCAGGTGACGGTTCTTATCGGTGAACCAGTCTGTAACCCAGCGGCTTACCAGGATACCACAGAACAGGGAGAGCAACAGACCCAGGATCTGGGTGGTTGCAAATCCTTTAACAGGACCCAGGCCAAAATAATAAAGAATAACTGCGGTTATTAAAGTGGTAACGTGGCCATCCAGAACAGGCGACAGGGACCGGTTGTATCCCTCATTGATAGCGGTTATATAGCCTTTCCCTTTGGTCAGCTCTTCTTTAATCCGTTCATAGATGATTACGTTACTATCCACGGCCATACCAATCGTCAATACCAGACCTGCTATACCCGGCGCCGTTAACGTGGCCCCAAGGCCTGCCAATACCCCCACTGTAAACAGCAGGTTCAAGATCAGGGCAATATTGGCAATCCATCCGCTGGTATTGTAGTACACCAGCATGAGTATGAAAATGACAATAAAGGAAATGGTAAACGACATTAATCCTCCCTTAATGGCAGCCTGTCCAAGAGTAGGCCCTACCGTTTCATCAGAAACGATCTTGGCCGGAGCGGGCAGTTTACCGATCTTCAGGATATTGGAAAGATCCTTTGCCTCATCCTGTGTAAAGCTGCCTGAAATGCTGGAACGGCCTCCCTCAATAACGTCGTTTACAACAGGGGCAGAATATACCTGGTTATCTACCACAATTGCAATGTGACGACCTTTATTGGCCCTTGTCATATCAGCCCATATACGGCTTCCGACAGCGTCCATTTCCAGGGAAACATTGGTTTTGCCGGACTGGTCAAAATCATAACCGGCATTGGTAACGTGTTCTCCTTCCAGTTTCGCTTTTTCTTTGCCGTAGGTTTTGATAGCGTACAAAGCCACCATATTACTTTTCTTATTGCCGGTACCCACTCTTTCAGGAATACCATACATCCAGGCAACTTCTGAAGGGAACTGCGCTTTAATGGCCGGCGTGTTTAAGATCTCTCTGACAGCAGCGGTATCTTTAATATTTACCTGCCCGATCATGCCTACATCGGCCAGACGACCCTGCTGGTCCATAGCCGGTATCAGCCATCCCCAAAGGTGCTTCTTGGCTTCGGCTTCCTGGTTGGAAGCGGCATCGGAAGATTTGGTGGCATTCTTATCGCTGTTAGCCAGCTGCTTTAACTGATCTTCAAGCTTTTTGGAAGTATCCTGGGCAAGCGCTTTTGTCGAATCCCCGGCTGCTTTCTGGCTTGCGGAATCGGTCTTTACGGTACTGTCTTTTACGGCTTTCCCGTTATTCTGCGCAAAGAACAGCTCATCTGTCTTTTGCAGGTTCGGCCATAATTCAGAAATATTGTATACTTCCCAGAACTGCAGGTTGGCAGAGGCCTGAAGGTTTTTACGAACCCTTTCCTTATCCTGTACACCCGGCAATTCTACGGAAATGATCTGTTTATTCGGATCAGGATTTATTCCTGGTTGTGCCACACCGAATTTATCGATACGGGTGGTGATCAGTTTGGCGGTATTGTCAAAAGCAGCTCTTGACTGGTCCTGTAAGAATTTGATCACTTTTGAATCACTGTCGGTCACTTTAATGCTTTCATGGTTCGCAGTGGCAAAAATAGAAGCCAGTGGCGTGTTGGGGCTTAGCTTTTTAAATTCTTCAACAAACAGGCTGATAAAGTTCGCATCGCTGTTTCCCCTGCGTTTGTCGGCATTGTCCAACGCTTTCAGAAACGCGGGATCCTTTGAGTTATTGGCCAGCGTTTTCAGCAAACCGGTCATTTCCACTTCCAGCGTTACGTTCATACCTCCCTGAAGATCCAGGCCAAGGTTCAGTTCTTCCTCTTTTGCTTTCTGATAGCTGATAGCGCCCGTGATGCCATAGGTAATGGTCTGGTCTTTGGTGCTGTCCTTCAGCCGGCTCAGGCGTTCGTTATAAATATGCGTCAACGTTTCCTGGTACACTTCCTGTGAATCCTTGTTAGAAGGATACTTTTGGGCAGCAGTTTCGTAATTTGCGTTTACATAATTTTGGGCAATCGTCTCCAATTTCTTTTCGTGGTTGCGGACAAACCATGTAAATGATAGCTGGTAGAGTGAGTAAATAATGAGTAAGATTGTAAAAAATCTAACCAGTCCTTTAAGTTGCATACGTTTTTGTTATTTTAATCTTTGGTTCCTCTTATTTTTAAAGGGGGCAAAGATAAGGTTTATAGGCATAAATTGAATTTCGTTTTATACACGGTTTTTCTACTGGATAAATTTCTGGATTAATGGTTTTTTTATAGAATATTTCAATTTTTAAGGATAAGAAGTTCGAACCTGTCTTTGTATCCCCTAAATTTGCGTGAATTTCTTTAAAAATTAATCTTTAAAAATTAAAAATGTCGTTATCTTCTCTTTTACAGCGTTTTAGCGAACCGGAGACCTTAAAAATGGCCAAACTGGGCCGGGAATTAAGAGCTCAGGGCGTTGATGTGATCGATTTAAGCCTTGGTGAACCGGATTTTGACACCCCGCAGCATATAAAAGACGCCGCAATAAAGGCAATCAATGATAACTGGAGCCATTATTCGCCCGTTCCGGGATTTTTGGATGCCCGCGAAGCGGTTTGTACCAAGCTGAAAAGAGATAATAACCTGGATTATAAGCCGGAGCATATCGTAATTTCAACAGGTGCCAAACAAAGTCTTGCCAATGCGATCCTTGCTTTGGTGGATGAAGGCGAAGAAGTGATCATTCCTACTCCTTACTGGGTAACCTATTCGGAGCTGGTAAAGATTGCCAGAGGCAAGGTAGTGGAAATACGTACAACTGTTGAAAAGAAGCTGAAGATTACCGCTGATGACCTGGAGAAAGCGATCACTCCCAAAACAAAAGCATTCCTGTTCTCTTCTCCCTGCAATCCGTCAGGCGCGGTGTACACCAAAGAAGAGCTGGCCAGCCTGGTTGCGGTGTTTCAGAAATACCCGGAAATCTACATCATTTCCGACGAAATTTACGAGTACATTAATTATGTGGGCAAACATGAAAGTATTGCCCAGTTTGATGAAATAAAGGACCGCGTGATTGTGGTAAACGGGTTGGCAAAGGGATTTGCAATGACAGGATGGCGCATCGGCTATACAGCATCAACGGTTGAAATTGCAAAAGGTATGGAGAAACTGCAGGGGCAGATCACCAGCGGTACCAATACTATCGCCCAGAAAGCAACAGTAACAGCACTTACAGCTGATCTGGCGCCTTCTATGGAAATGACCAAAGAATTTGCACGCCGTAAAAAGCGGGTAATGGAGCTGATTAGCGATATTCCGGGTGTTACCTGCACGGAACCGGATGGGGCGTTTTATATTTTCCCTGATATGAGTTACTATTACGGTAAATCTGATGGTGTAACTACGGTAAAAGATGCTGCGGATCTCTGCATGTATTTACTGAACAAAGCACATGTTTCTTCTGTAATGGGAGCGGCTTTTGGGGAACCCAACGGTATTCGTTTTTCTTTTGCTAACAGCCTGGAAAAGATTGAGGAAGGATGGGCGCGCATTAAAAAAGCGCTTGCTGAACTGCAATAGACCCATTTGATTTTATTATTAATTTTTTAAGGATGCTGACTTTAAAGGCATCCTTTTTTTGTAACTTTAAATAAGAAATAAATTTAATAGATTGCAGCACTGCAGGCATTTTAATCTGATCATGTAATAAGCCGTTAAATGGCAAATAGCAAGAAAGAATTGATGCCGCCGTTCACTGATTTCTGCTTTACAACATGAGAGTCCGCTTTTTTTTTAACGCCTTATTGATGGGAATAATTGTCCTGCATGGCCAGCTGGTAATGGCGCAGGGAGGGAATGGCCTTGCGCCGGAGATTTCCCATATTTTAAAAATGCCGGATAATGAAGCTAAAGTAGATACCATTATTACCTATGCAGGAAAAAACCGCAAGAACAGTGCGATCGATACCTTGTTCAAAGTAGGATTTCAGCTGGTGGCCCGGTTAAAATACACAAAAGGAGCACCCCGGCTGCTGGATGCCTATGGGGTGTATAACCGCGATTTTTCAAGGTATGCGTTGGCGCTGGATAACCATACCAGAAGCCTGGAGCTGGCAAAGAAAAATAAGGATATTGCAACCGAGATCCGTTCCCTGAATAATATAGGAGTGGTTTACCGCCGGCTTGATGAGAATGGCAAAGCACTGACCAACCATATGGAGGCGCTGAAGCTGGCAGAAAAGGTGGGAGATGATTTCAGCGCCAGTGTTTCTTTAAACAGTATCGGAAACATTCATACAGTGCTGGGCAATTATAATGATGCAATTGCCTATTTCCGCAAAGGGCTGGTTATCTCGGAAAAAGCGGGCAACGATCTGGGAATGTCCATGAACTATAATAATATAGGTGAAGCCTATGAGTTTATGGGCAAACTGGATTCTGCGTACAAATACTACGAAGAATCGCTTGTGTATGATGAAAAGCTGGCGTATCCTAAAGGAGTCGCCATCAATTATAATTCAATAGGCAGCGTGCTTCGAAAACAGGGCCGGATACACGAAGCAGTGGATCTGTTTAAAAAGGCCAGGACGATAACGGATTCCCTGGGCGACGGGTTGTACCAGGCCATTGGCTATAATAACCTGGGCAATGCTTATTTACAGTTACATCAGTTTGATAGTGCACAACAGCTGTTTTCTGCCGCCATCCGTATTTCAAAGAAGATCGGCATCATCGGGGAACAAAAAAATGCCTATGAAGGCCTCATGAAACTGAATGAACAAACAGGGCAGCTAAAAGCGGCACTGGCCTATAGCAAGCTTTTTAAAGAGTATAATGACAGTATTGTTATCGAAAGCAACAACCGGCATGTGCGGCAGATGGAGGCGCTGTATACCACAGAAAAGGAGCGGGCACGGATCAATAAGCTGGAAGCAGCCCGGCAAATTGAATTTGCCAAAATACGTAATCAGCGTGTTTTCTTTTTTGGAATGTTTATTTTGTTTTTGCTGGTATTAACGTCAGGCGTTTTATATTATCTCCGTTACCGGTTGCTGGAACACAACAAACGGCTGCAGCAGCAGCTGGAAATACGAACGCAGATTGCATCCGATCTGCATGATGATATGGGCTCAACCCTCAGCAGCATCCATATTTTCAGCGAGCTGCTGAGGAAGTCCGGGAACAACAAAGAAGAACTTTTAACCAAAATAGAGGAAAATGCGAGAGATACGCTGGATGCGCTGGATGACATTATCTGGCTGGTAAAGCCGACCAATGACCGCTTTGCAAATCTTTGTCAGCACATCAGGGAATACGCAGTCCCTATGTTTGAATCAAGAGAGATCCGTTTTACGATTGATTTCCCTGAATCGATTGCGGAGATCCCATTGCCAATGGACGTGCGCAGGAATATTTTTCTGATCATTAAAGAAAGCGTAAATAACCTGGTGAAATACTCACAATGTACAGAAGCTGCCATCATTGCCCATGATGAGGAAACAGTAATCTCTTTTGTCATAAAAGATAATGGCATTGGGTTTGACCCGGCCAAGCTGACGGACCGGAATGGTGTTAAGAATATACAGGCCCGTGCTAAAAGTATGAAGGCGGCTATCAAGATCACTACTGCCTGCGGAAAGGGAACGCTGGTTGAATTCTGGGTAAAAAAAGACTGTGCTGCTGCAGAGGCGGTATAAGATTGTCTTGTTGTTCCGATAGTTACCAGATTTATTTCAGCATCTAAAATAGCAGCTGATTAGTAATAGCAGCTGAAACAAGTCCAGAGCGATATTATGGAAGGCGCAGTCTTTATAAGAACGCCGGAGCGGGGTCCTTTCTGATGCAGCAAATCAGTTGCTCTGTCTGCTTTTTTCCTGTTGAAAACCCCATTAAGCTAATGACTACATGTCTGTTGCTGATCCGGGCACCGGGGCATAATAAACCGTGCCGTTTACAGGAATGAAGAAGACCCGCAGCGGGTGAGGATCACTGGTACTATTATAAGAAAAACAACCGGGCTGCAGGTGTTTACAAGGCTTCTTAGGCGAAAACGTTTTCGCTTTTTTTTTGCAAGCTATGAAAACGATTTCATAACTTTTACTTCTAATAACGATTACTTTTTTTTAATCCAAACGATTGATTGCATATGTCTAAGGTATTAAATCCTCAGATAAAGAACCGTCTGCATGTTCTTTGTCTGATCCTGCCGCTTCTTTTACTCTCCGTTCATTCTTTTGCACAACTGAAAACGATTTCAGGAGTCGTCAAAGACGAATCGGGTACTCCTTTGGCGGATGTTTCTGTAGTGGCTGCCAAAACCAATACAGGTACTAAAACCGATGCTTCCGGGCATTACCGTATTGCAGCTGAACAGGGTTCCTCGCTGGTATTTTCGTCGGTAAATTATGAAACGTATACCCTTGTAGTGGATAACCGGACAAGCTATGACATCCAGCTTAAGCTTGTTAATAACGATCTGTCCGATGTGGTGGTCGTCGGGTATGGGAAGCAGAAAAAAGTAAACCTCGTTGGAGCCGTGTCCATGGTAAAGATTGATGATAAGACCACCGGTCGCGCTTTACCAAATGTGTCTTCTGCATTGAGCGGGTTAGTTCCCGGTTTATCAGCCGTACAAAATTCAGGTATGGCGGGAGCCAACAGTGCACAGCTCATTATCCGTGGTTTGGGTACGGCGAATAATGCTTCACCACTTGTTGTGGTGGATGGTATGCCGGACGTGGACATTAACCGGGTCAACCTGAATGATATTGAAAGTATCTCTGTGTTAAAGGATGCGACCTCTGCCTCGGTATACGGATCCAGGGCGGCCAACGGTGTGATACTGATCACCACAAAATCCGGTAAAGGCAGTTATAAAACCGCTTTTAATGTTTCGAGTAATATGACACTGGAAGTGCCCAGGAAGGCCTATGCGTTCATGGCCGATTATCCCAGGGCGCTGACCCTGGAGCAGGTACGGGCGGCTACCAATACACTGCCTGGAAATCAGCTCTTTAAAAACAGTACGATTGATCAATGGATGGCCCTGGGGATGATTGACCCGCTCCGGTATCCGAATACGGACTGGTGGGATATTATTCTGCAGAACGGTGCTTATCAGAACTATAATGTGTCTGCCTCCGGAG
>DASVMC010000520.1:0-8853 GCA_036384555.1 Niabella sp.
TTTTGGTTTCAACAATAAAATTTTAATGTATTGGCTCAAATCTTTTTGCTACTGGTTGCGTTATCAGCTGCCTTGTATTCACGCGACGGGTCCACTTTGGTAAGTTGTAAAACGGTATCCGTAAATAAAAGTACAGCCGCATCTTAATTAACGCTTAAAAGAAAAAACGTATGAAACGAAAAATAATATTATACAGCATGTTCATTATTTTGGCCCACCTGTTAGTCATTTCGGTTTTTGGTCAGGAAAAAATGGTGAATGGCAGCGTGTCAGATCCCGATGGGCGCGCGCTTGAAATGGTATCTGTACTGGTGAAAGGAAAAGCAGGAGGTATTGTTACCGACGCATCAGGAAAATTTTCAATAAAAGCGGATGGTGGTGATCTATTGCTCTTTTCTGCTGTGGGTTTTAATGCACAGGAATTACGGGTAACTGCTGATTCTTTTTATACAGTCGTATTATTGCCAGAAAACGCTGTTTTAAATGAAGTAGTGGTAACGGCATTAGGGATCAGAAGGAACAGGAATACGCTTCCTTATGCAGCTCAACAGATAACAGGCGATGATTTAAACAAAACGGTAACATTAAACCCGGTAAGTAATTTATCAGGAAAAATTGCTGGATTGCAGATTACGCAGGCCAATACAATGGGTGGGGCTACCAATGTGATACTTCGGGGAATAAAATCATTAACTCAAAGCAATCAGGCGATGTTTGTAGTGGATGGGGTACCTTATGACAATACGGACAAAAGCCTCAGAAGCTATGATTTGGGCAACACAGCGTCGGATCTGAATCCTGATGATATCGAATCGGTAAGCGTCCTGAAAGGTGCGGCGGCATCTGCATTATATGGTTCAAGAGCCATCAATGGCGTGATCATGATCACTACCAAAAAGGGGGCTAAAAAGAACGGCAATCAAGTGAGCGCCAATTTTGGAATTACAATGGGGAAACCGGATAATAGTACGCTTCCGGTATACCAGACGGAATATGGGCAGGGTTATGGTAGTGCGGGATATGACGATGATTATCCTGATAATGATGGGTTCTTTTATTATGTACCCGCTCTATTTAGCAACGGGCAACGCCTGATGGTGGTACAGACAAATAATGATGCCGCTCTAGGCCCGGCTTACGACCCCAATTTATTGGTATATAATTGGGATGCTTTTACACCAGGCAATCCTAATTATGGAAAGGCCACTCCGTGGATGCCTGCTGCACACAACAGGCCCCAGGATTATTTTGAAACACCTGTTACCACCACCACCAGTGTGCAGGTGAACAATAGTGGCGAAAAGGGCATGTTTAAATTAGGCTATACACATGATGATAACAAAGATTTTATGCCGAATAGTCATTTAAAGAAAAACCTTGCCAGCTTTTCAGCGTCGCACAAATTGATGGATAAGCTAATGATAGGCGCCAGCATTAATTATGCTGATATTGGCGCTACCAACCGATACCTCTTTCCGTATAGTGGTGGTACCAGTCCCATGACGGATTTCAGGCAGTGGTGGCCAACGAACATAGATATCAGGCAGCAAAAAGCGGATTATTTTTCTACAAAAACCAATGCAACCTGGAACTGGCAGGCATTTGATTACATGAACAATAAATCCGGAAGCATTGGCCAGCCTGCGTATCATGATAATTTATATTGGTTCGCATACCAGAATCCTCAAAACGACAGCCGTAGCAGGTTTTTTGGAAATATACAAATCAACTATGCAATAAACTCCTATCTGACGGCTACCGCCAGGGTTTCAAAAGATTTTTACAGCCAGCAACTGGAAACAAGAAACGATGTGGGCAGCCAGACGACTCCATTCTATCACCGGTATGATGAAAAATATGATGAAACGAATTACGACCTGATATTGAATTTTGATAAAAAACTGGGAGATGATATCAATTTAAAAGCCGTGCTGGGCGGCAATGTAAGGCAAACCAAAAGTGAAAATATGAGCGCCATTACAAGTGGCGGTTTAGTAGTGCCCGGATTTTTTGCTATTTCAAATTCGCTCAAAACGCCGGCCGCACCTGTTGAATATGTTGGCAGAAAAGAAGTAGATGGTATTTATGGAGGAGTAACAGTAGGCTATAAAGAGTTGCTTACACTGGATGGTACATTAAGGCGCGACCAATCCTCTTCATTGCCTGCTAAAAATAACAGCTATAATTATCCTTCCTTGTCTTTGAATTTTCAATTCTCAAAATTACTGCCGCAGCTACCCTGGTTAACCAGTGCAAAAGCCTGGGGTAACTATGCTGCTGTAGGTGGAGATGCTCCTTTGTATAGTGTACATAATACCTATATATCCCGCGTGCCGTTCAATTCACAAACATTGTTTTCAACATCCTATACCAATAATAATCCCAATTTGGTACCCGAGCGTCAGAAAGGTTGGGAAGTGGGGTTGGAGGCGGCGTTTTTTAATGACAGGTTGGGATTCAGCGCTACTTATTACAAAACAAAACAAGTGGATCAAATTATGCCAGTCAGCGTTTCTATGTCAACAGGATACTCCACTTTCTTTGTGAATGGAGGCGCTATTCAAAATAGCGGTGTTGAGATTAGTTTCAATGGAACGCCTGTTAGAACCACAAACTTTAAGTGGAATGTGAATGTAAATTGGAGTGCCAACAGGCAAATAGTTCTTTCCTTGTATAACGATCAGCCATCCTACACGGTTGCTGTTTACCAAAACGCTGTGCGGCTAACCGCTGTGAAAGGCAAGCCTTACCAGATACAAGCCACAGACTATGTATATCTAAATGGGCAAAGGGTAGTAGATGAAACAGGTCATTATAAAATTACAGATAATATTTATTCCGATTTAGGTACACCCAATCCGGATTGGATCGGTGGAATCAATAATACATTGCAGTATAAAAATCTTTCGTTCAACTTCCTGATAGATGTCCGCAAGGGTGGTAGTGTCTATTCGTTAGATATGGACTATGGTTCGAGTTCCGGTATTTATCCCCGTACTGCCGGCCTGAACGATTTAGGCAATCCGGTGCGCGATCCATTGACGGATGACGATAAAAGTGGCGGTATCATTTTACCCGGTGTTACGGAAGATGGGAAACCCAATACAAAACGAATTGACGAGTCTGATGCGAACAATGGCGCTTTTTCTTTCGGGTCTTCCAACGGAGAAGCCCACCGTGAATTTGTATATGATGCCAGCTATATAAAGCTACGCGAATTGGCGATTACTTATTCTTTCGCGGCTAAAGTATTTACAAAACATTTTGATTTTATAAAAGGGATTGATTTGTCGCTGACCGGCAGAAACCTTTGGATTATCCATAAAAATCTTCCTTATGCTGACCCAGAACAAGGCCAGGCATCGGGCAATGCATCCATGGGATTCCAAAACGGAGCCTATCCGACCATCAGAACAGTAGGCGTATTAGTGAAGGTTAAATTTTGATGAGCAGAATTGGATCTAGATAGATAATAATATATAACCTGAATTCTAAAATTAAAACCCGCCCGCCGGGTAGACATAAAAAAAATTACAAATGAAAACAGTATTGACGATATGTACTTTTCTCTGTGTTGCATTAGCAACTTCCTGTACCAAAGGTATCACAGACTGGAATATCGATGGCAAAAATGCATCTGATGTTCCGTCATATACATTATTTACAACCGGGCAAAAAGCGCTTGTAGATGCCTATAATTCAACGTCTGTTAGCGTGGCTCCATTCCGCGTATTAGCACAAGAATGGACAGAAAATACTTATATACAGGAAGCGCAATATAATTTTTCGGCCTATAATGCAAATGCAGGTTGGTGGCAGCGTTTATATGGCACTTCCACTCCTAATGGTGGCACTACTGTCAATCCGGGCGTCTTATCCAACCTGGAAGCGGCCAAAAAGAAATTTGCGTTAGATATCTCAGATCCTGCAGTGATAAGAAATAATATGATCATTGCAGATCTGTTAGAAGTGTTTACCTACCATTTGCTAGTGGGCACTTATGGCGATATTCCTTACTCACAGGCAGAGAATAACACCATTCCCTACCCTAAATATGATGATGCGAAAACGATTTGGACAGATTTACTTTTGAGATTAGATACCTGTATAGCCGGGTTGAATGAGGACGCTGCTTCGTTGGGAGCGGCAGATCAGGTATACAACGGTAATATGACAGCATGGAAAAAATTTGCTGCTACCTTAAAATTAAAAATGGCATTGATGCTGGCTGATACTGACTTTGAAACGGCATCCGCAAAAGCGCTGGAAGCTGTAAACACAGGTATTTTTAGTTCAAATGCTGATGATGCAGTCATGCATTATGATCCCAGTGCGGTTATTAATTCTAATCCGCTATGGCAGGGCCTGGTAAACAGCGGACGACATGATTTTGTACCCAGTAATTTGCTGGTAAATACTATGTCTGATTGGAACGATCCAAGACTTGCACTATATTTTACTAAAGATCCTCACGGCGAGTATAGTGGTGGTGTACCGGGAGCAGGGAACGGCTATGGTATTTTTTCTGACTTTTCTCCTGCCATGCAGACGCCGGATTATCCGGGTGTGCTGCTCAGTTATGCGCAGACAGAATTTTTGTTAGCAGAAGCAATTGAAAGAGGTATTGCTGTGGGCGGTACGGCTGCATCGCATTACAATAATGCTATTGCTGCATCCATTAGCTACTGGGGTGGAACAGCGGCAGATGCGATCGAATACCTTTTGCAACCGGCTGTCGCTTATGCAACGGCTGCCGGAAGCTGGCAACAAAAATTAGGTTATCAAAAATGGATAACCAACTACAATATGAACTGGGATTCCTGGACGGATATCAGAAGACTGGGGCATCCGAATCTGGATGTAGTAAATCCTCCTATTGGCGCAAAAGGCCAACTTCCCCTGCGTTTTACCTATCCGGCCAATGAATCGGGTTCCAATGCCATCAATTGGCAAGATGCTGTGAATAAAATTCCCGGAGGAAAAGATGTGGTGGCTGCTAAATTATTTTGGATGAAATAACCATGTGAAAACTTCACAGCCAAATGCATGATTATACGCGGAACAATAACATATTTATATAAAAAAGGAATGCTTTTATTCTATCAGGACGTTGCGATCAGTTAATGGCAGGGATATTTATGAACAAAAAAATTGCATTGACGATAATAATACTCGGCATTCAGGTACAACTCATGGCGCAGGCGAGCGTATCCGGAACTGTGAAAGACTCCAACAACGCAGTTATTCCCTATGCTGGTTTAACGCTAAAGCGCGTACCTGATTCCACCATAATACAAAACATTTTAGCAAACAAAGAGGGCTTCTTCTCTTTTAATAATATTTCAAAAGGTAACTATTCTTTGCTTATATCAAGCATTGGTTATGATGACCTGGTGATGGAGGTTTTTGCAGATACTATGGCTTTTCAAATTGATATTCTATTAAAAAAAAATAAAACCGAGGAATTGTCAGCGGTAACTGTTGTTGCAAAAAAGCCGCAGGCTGAACAAAAAATTGACCGGCTGGTATTTAATGTAGCAGTAACACCTATTGGTCGTTCTGGTTCAGCATTAGAGGTTCTAGAGCGGCTACCGGGTATTGAAGTGAATACTGAAGGAGGGAGCATCTATCTAAATAGCAAGCAAAATGTCGGGATTCTTATTGACAACAAAGTATCAAGAATTTCCATTTCCAATCTGATGCAAATGCTTTCTGGTACCAATGCAAATAATATAGAGAAGATTGAAGTCATATCCAATCCGCCTGCAAAATATGAAGCAGAATTTGCAGGCGGATTAATTAATATTGTTTATAAGAAAAAGAAAGCTGATGGTCTTTCCGGATCCTATTTGTTGGGGTTGGGCTACGGGAAAGATGATAAAGAAAAGGCAGGCTTTAACTGGAACTTTAAAAAGAAAAAAATAGTATTCTTTGGGGACGTTAACTACGATCGCAACGATAACCCACGGATATTTACATTTGATAATCATACACATCAGGATACGGTTATCATTAGCAACACTGTAAGTAAAAGACATCCTGTTATAACAACGTATACGGCCAGATTAGGCTTTGATTATTATATAAATCCTAAATGGACAACAGGCTTTCTTGGAAACTTCAGCAGTAACCATTTTAAAGAGACCGTAAATAGCACCCATTTTTTTTCTGGTAGTCCGCCCGATTCTGCCAAAACCGTTCAATTATGGAACTGGCAAAATTCATTTCGTAATTTAACAACCATAAATTTTAATAACTATTATCAATTCGATACAACACAGTCATTATCTTTGGATATCGACTACTTAAATTTTCATAGTGAAGCGCCAAACGACTATAGAAATACTTATTATAATGAACGAGGTGCTATAGATTCAACGGAGGTTTTCCGTGCCTTTAAAATTACGCCTGTGCATATATGGGCAGGAAGTATTCATTATTCAAAAACGTTCAATAGGAAGGTTCGTTTGGAGATGGGAGGAAAATACACTTATTCAAAATTGAGGAATGATGTGAACGTAGCCAATTTTATTGAAGATGCTTACGTTATAAATTTGCGATATAGTGATCATTCAAAAATGTCGGAGCAAATCATCGCAGCTTATAATTCCTTTCATTGGGATATGAATCCTTCTACTAAAGTAAATGCCGGGCTTAGATATGAAAACTATAGGCGCACATTATTGCTAAAGGATAATTCGTTTGAGAATATGAATGTTAACCAGCTTTTTCCTACCTTTTTTATATCTAAAGCAGTAGCTGGGAACCAGCAATTACAGTTTTCCTACGGAAGAAGAATCAATAGACCCAGCTTTTCAGATCTCGCCCCCTATATTATGTTTTTAGATCCACATACTTTTTCGTATGGAAACATTAAGTTGGAACCTGCTATAGCAAATGTTTTTTCCATTAGCTACAAATACAAAACTTATATCGCTACTTTAGAACATACCAATGAAGAAAAATCAATCGTTTCATCGCAGGCGATCTTTGCTGATAACGGAGATAGGATTCTAACTTCGTTGAATATACCTTCTGTGAAAACAACATCGTTGTTGTTTATTGTTCCGGTACGGTTTACAAAATGGTGGAGTTCCGAAAATTCAATTCAAGGTATCTATGTAAATCAGCAAATGGAAGGAGCTACTAAAAAAGATCAGTGGATTTCATTAAAAACCACGCAGGATTTCAAACTAAACAGGTCCTTATCCTTTCAGTTTTTTATGTCTTATACTTCAAAAAGGCTTTTGGGGGTGAGTATTGTAGATCCCATGCAAAGAGTGAATGTTAGTATTGATAAAAAGATAGACAAGATTCAAAGCTCCCTGCAATTAAGTGTTAACAATATTTTTGGTATGGATTATAGGTTCACGACAAATAACCAAACAAACAATTCTTCTGTCAAATATGCATATGAGTCAAGAATTTTTAGATTGACATTTACGAAGAACTTTGGTACAGGAAGCAATTCAGTAAGAAAAAGAGAAACGGCCAGTGATGAACAGAGAAAACGGCTGGATTAAGAAATAACGTTTCCATTTTCCGTCAACAGAAATCTCACTATGTGTTGCTGTTGGCATTTTCCCAGATTTCCGGGATGCTTGCTGTTGATAATTAAAAACTAAATGCAGCTTTGAAATTTGCCGTTCAGCAGAGGATTGGCTATTATAAAATATAATATTCGCTGTTAAAGCCGATTTAACTAAAATAATGTGTCGTTCGTCGACAAAAATCGTCATATATCTTCTAACAAAAAAGTAGTTAAAATCAAACCTAACTTTGCCTATACATAAAAGGTCATTTTTTGAGCATTAAATATACCATATTAAAACATTGGTTCTACTGGCTGCTTTCCTTTAGCCTGCTGTCGTTTATTTATGGTACGGCATATGACAGCTATGAGCTGGGCGTTAAAGTAATCCTGATGCTGCTGCCCGTGCACATGTTCTATTTTTATGTTATTATTAATTGGGTGCTGCCGCGTTTTTTCTTTCGTGACAAATACGTTAAAACGTTTTTTATATTGTTGCTACTGATACCAATAATTGCAGTGCTGTACAGGCTGGATGAAATTTTTATATCCAACCCATATATTTTTCATTATTACACGAGCCGGAACATACAGGTGAATTGGCCCGAAATGAACCTATCCTGGTTTAAGCAGCTATTGCGTCCGCTGGATTTTGCCAATGCCCTCGAACGTACCAACACGGTGGTGTGGATTTGTGTAACGCTCAAATTATTCATCTTGTGGAATGAACGAAAACAAACGGTGCTTCAGGCAGAACTGAACTTTTTAAAAGGTCAGCTACATCCTCATTTCCTTTTCAACTCGTTAAATAACCTGTATGCGCTTTCTTTGGACAATGCCCCCCAGACGCCGGAAATTATTTTGGGCCTTTCCAATATACTTCGATATGTGCTTTACGAATGTACCGCAGAACGGGTATTGCTGAAGCGGGACATTGAAGTGCTGAACGACTATATTGAGCTGGAAAAACTTCGCTATGAAGACCGGCTGGAGCTGAATGTAAATATCAGTGAGTATCCAGCCAATGCGGAAGTCGCGCCGCTGCTAATGCTTCCGCTTGTTGAAAATGCCTTTAAACATGGCGCTGCGGAAACTACAGATACGCCGTGGATTAATATGGAATTATATATTACAGGAGAGACTTTAACTTTCAAGATTTCTAATAGTAAACCCGAACAGCCGGTTGTAAACGCTTCCGCTCAGAAGGTGAAAGGAGAGATAGGGCTGCTTAATTTACGGAAGCGGTTAGATTTGTTATATCCTGGTAAACACGCATTGCGGTATTTTGATGAAAGCGACTGTTTCATTGCCGAACTAAGTGT
>DASVMC010000521.1:0-2517 GCA_036384555.1 Niabella sp.
TGGAAGTGATCCCCACCGGGTATATTGTTGTTGACGGAGGAGCTCCAACTACTGTTTCCTACATCAGTAATGCGGCGCCCGTACCGGCAGACAAAAATGACATTGCTCTTTGTACCGCCATGGCCGGAGAGATGCTGGGAATGAAACTCATCTATATGGATGCCGGCAGCGGGGCAAAAAAACCGATCACAACATCCATGATCAGCGCAGTTGCTGAAAATGTGGAAGTTCCGGTTATTGTAGGCGGAGGGATTACAGATCCGGAAAAAGCTTATTTAAACTGCAAGGCAGGCGCAGATGTAATTGTTGTTGGCAATGCCATTGAAAAGGATCCTTCACTGATCACGGCCATCAGTAATGCCGTGCATTCTTCCAGGGCTGCAAAGGTTTAGTGAAACGGACAGGAAATGGCAAGACGTTCATGCCGTGTCAATTTGAAACTGTCCTTTGAAAGCCTTCCGCTGAATTCGCCGGTGCTGATATACAATTTCTTTTTTGCTTTATGCTGTGAGGTCACCGTCTGAATGACCCGGCCGGACAGGCGCGGGAATAGTTGCCCCACTCTATCCATATAATATAAGGCTGGGAAAGATCGTCCCTGCTGACTGCTGTTAAAAGCTCATCATTTCTTTAAACTTTACAGCCTGTCTGCGGCTGACCTCGATCTTCTCTCCGTCTTTTAATTCAATCAGTAGTCCATTGTTGAAATACGGCTCAATCTTTTCTATCATCCGCAGGTTTACAATGTGCTTACGGTTGGCTCTGAAAAAAGACTTGGGATCAAGGCGCTCTTCCAAAGCATTCAGTGATTTTAAGATCAGCGGCTTGTTATTTCCAAAAAAGACTTTGGCGTAATTGCCTACACTTTCAAAAAGCCGTATATCGCTCAGCTTCACAAACCAGCAACGGTCACCATCTTTTACAAATACCTGGCTGTCTTCCGTCAGCAGGCTCTGGTTCACAAATGCAGTTCCCTCTTCTTCCTGATCCGGTATGTTGAGCTTTCTGACGGCATCTTCCAGCCGTTTACTATCTACCGGTTTTAACAGATAATCCAGCGCATTTACTTCAAACGCTTTCAGCGCATACTCATCATAGGCTGTGGTAAAGATCACCAGCGGCGTATAATCCAGCTCCTGCAACATTTCAAACCCCGATTTGCCGGGCATTTGAATATCAAGAAAGATCAGATCCGGTTGCAGGTTATTGATCTTCCGTATACCCTCCTCTGCGTTGCTGGCTTCATCCACCACCTCTATTTCGGGAAATTCCTGTAATAATTTCTTCAGCTCTATGCGGGCCAGTCTTTCGTCATCAATTACAATAGTACGCATGGTTTTCATGTTTGTTTGGGGTTAAGCGGGTAACTCTATTTTTGCCTCAACCATTTCAGCCGTTAATTGTCTTATTCTAAATCCGCTGCGTCCCGGATACAGCAGTTGCAAACGGTCGCGGATGCTGTTGAGACCAAACCCTGTATTCCCGTTACTGTTTGTCAGCCGGCCGGTGTTACGCACACAAAGTTCAATAAGGTTATCCTTTAATGACGCACCAATGGAAACCACACCTCCTTTTACTTCCCGGCCAATACCATGCTTAATGGCGTTTTCAACCAGTGTCTGCAGCATCATCGGCGGAATCTGTTTGTCGAGGATCGTTCGATCAATATCAAATTTTACCGACAACCGGTCCTCAAAACGCACCTGTTCCAGGGCCAGGTAATCTTCCACTATATCCAGCTCGTTCCTCAGCATTACGGTTTCCGTACGGTGCATCGTAATACTACTGCGTAAGATATTGCTCAGCTCTGTTATTGCCTCACGTGCACGTTCGGGGTTCTCATCTACCAGCGCCCGGATGCTGTTTAAGGCGTTAAATATAAAATGCGGATTAATATTGGCTTTGATCGTTTTCAGCTCCAGCTCCCGCACCACCGCTTTCAGTTGCAGGGTGTCGATCTGCTGTTTCTGGTAGTCCCTTTCATAATGGTAGATAATATAGACCGCATTCCATAAGAACATATAAATACACCAGGAAATGGTACTGTTAAAGGACATCAGCCAGGCACCTCTTTTTTTCAGCAATTCTATTTCTCTTGATGTGAATATTGAAAAATAACCGAACAGCTGGTGCTCCATTAAACCGCAAAGCAATGCCGTTATAAAAGACAACAGCATAAAATTCACCACCTGTATTCCGATATTATGATTCAGCAAGTGAAGCCGCTGAATAAAGATCCGCATGACATGGGTCATTACCAACCCAATAGAAACAAAGCTTAACGCTCTTGCAAAAAACAGGGTGCGTTCTTCCGCAATATCCAGCTTTCCGTAAAACCAGGCAAAGAAAAGGTGCATCAGGAAGAACCCTCCCCAGCCAAGCAATTGGAACCACCAATACCTTTTTTTACCCCTGAACATGCGACAAAGCTAGCCAATTCTGATACAGTAAAATATAAAAATCAGTAAGTGGCAAAAAACGCCTATAAAAGGAAAAGAACAGATTTGGACCGGGTTA
>DASVMC010000522.1:0-2809 GCA_036384555.1 Niabella sp.
ATATTTATTTTTCATCATTTATTTAGCAGATGCTTTCCTGTATAACGGAGAGCAGGGGCGGGATGCAACAGTTGTGGAAAATATTTAAAGACAGCACCCTGGTATTTCAGGATCGGCGGTTGCCATCGTTGCAAACGCAAAAATTCAATGTTTCAGCGTCTTTGTAGCAAAATGAAGAAAGAGATTAACTACATTTGGATCCAAATTTAATGTGCAATATGCCCGAGATCCGTTCGGTACAGGTAACAAGATATGTAACCCCATTAAGAGAAGGCGGCTCACTTCCTGCTATAGCGGAAGCCGACGATGGGTTCCTCTATGTCCTCAAATTCCGTGGTGCCGGCCAGGGTGTAAGGGCGTTGGTGGCCGAGCTGATCGGGGGAGAAGTGGCAAGAAGCCTGAAGCTGAAAGTGCCCGAACTGGTATTTGCCCACCTGGTTGAGGCTTTTGGAAGAACGGAAGGAGATGAGGAAATACAGGACCTGCTGAAAGCAAGCCAGGGCCTGAACCTGGCGCTCCATTTTTTAAGCGGGGCGCTTACGTTTGATCCCGCCGTTACGACTGTTGATCCGCTGCTGGCTTCGAAGATTGTTTGGCTGGATGCATTCCTGACGAATATGGACCGTACCGTACGAAATACCAATATGCTGATGTGGCACAATGAACTTTGGCTGATCGATCATGGTGCCTGCCTGTACTTTCATCATAACTGGGACAGCTGGTCTGCACAAATGAAAAGCCCGTTCTCCCTGATCAAGGACCATGTATTGTTAAAAGATGCTTCAAAGCTGGAGGAAGCAGATGCTTTTTGCAGAAGCGTTTTGACGGAGCAATTGCTGCATACTATTGTAAATGCCATCCCTATGGAGTGGTTATCTTATGAAGAAGCCTATGGTGATCCCGAGGCTGCGCGGGAAGTTTACTTTCAGTTCCTTAGCTGGCGATTAAAAAATTCCATTACCTTTTTAAAAACTGCGCTGGATGCAAGAGCTGCTGGTATATGAGTATGCGGTCATACGCGTAGTGCCCCGGGTAGAGCGGGAGGAATTTATAAACGTGGGGGTTATTGTGTTTTGTAAAAAGACACAGTTTCTTGAGTGTGCGGTTTCTTTAAACACAGAGAAGCTGTTGCACCTCTGTGCAGAGATCAATGTAGCAGGAATTGAAGAAAACCTGCGTGCCTTCAGGGAAATTGCAGCAGGGGATAAGCAATCAGGATCAGGGATTGCCTTGCTGGATGCTGCCTCCAGGTTCCGCTGGCTGACTGCTACACGAAGCACAATGATCCAATGTTCCAGAGCGCATCCGGGAATGACAGCCGGTACTGAAGGGTTGGTACGGTCGCTTTTTGAAAAGCTGGTACTTTAGTTCAATATCGCCTCTACAAACCTTCCCAAACTTTAACGCCTGATGATCATTGTGCCGATCTTTTTCAGGTCTTTAATCATCCGGATAGGCGTGGCAGGAAAGAAAACCAGATGGAAAACCAGGGGAAGCAGATTGTCCCTGTCAATAATAGTGGCATAGATCAGCAGCGTAAGCGGGAAGATACACTGAAAATAATCCAGCTGCAAAATTTGTAGCGGAGCATTGTGATTACTTAACACCACAACCGGCTGCTGACCCAGGAACCGGCTGCGTAAGAAGCAAAGGAGCACATAGAACATATACGCAATAATGATCCAGGGATTGGCCAGGTAGAGAAAAATACCCAGCGTAGCCAATAATTCAATTGTAAAGATGATGGTTTCGGTCAATCTGAATCTTCCGGGAGGTGTTTGGGTTGCTACCGTACGCAAACCCGAATGAATGTCGTTTTCCCGGTCGGCATACTGATGCCAGAGGATGCCTCTTAAACCATAACAGAGCGCCCATATCCCGGTCAGGGTCAGCCAGACCCTGTCGATCGGCTGGCTCATGATAAAAGTGATGCTGCTGACCATCAGCAGGGTGGTAAAAACATGTGACCCGCCTGCATCACAGAGAATTCCGGCTATACCCCGGTTCTTAAAACGGAAGGGAGGAAAAGAATACAGGCTGAATAATAACCAGGGAACCAGGTACAGGATCATTGACACTGTATCAGGATAGTAGACCGTATATTCAAAAAACAATCCTGATAATAAGCCGAGCAAGGGAAGCAGCCAGCGGCAATAAACCGGTAAATTCAGCATCCGGTTTTTTTTACCGGCAATAATATCATCATTAAGGTCCGTAATGTCATTAATAATACTTACATAGGTAGCGCCTGCTGCCAGGGAAAGCAGAATAATAAACAACCATCTCCAGTAATCGAAGATCTGCCCGCCGAGTTTTAAAATGGTTGCATAGCCAATACCCAGCAGGGGAGATAATTTATATTCCCACCATTCAGCCGAGCGTATAATTTTAAGCCATTTCATGATCTTCCGGTACCGCTTTTTTCAGATATGTTTTATATTGGTATAATGCTTCTGCCGCAAGCGCTGTGGTTGTTTCCTCACTGCCCCATCCGATAATTTTTTTGGGATGCGTCCCTAAAATATGTCTTTCCCAGTTTCCGGCTGTTTGCTGCCTGCTTATTAATTGCGCAGCAAGATGGCTAAGATAATTATTATCGGAGTATTCCAGGTTTACTAGCGCAGATAGCGAAAGAGCGATCTCCATATCGCAATCTGCAAAGGAGGCGCTATCATTAATGGCGGTTACCGTTTTTTCAATTAACAGGGGCCGTATGTCTGTAAGCGCAGCAGGAACGTTGGGTAGCGTATATAATCTTGCTATAAAATAAAAATAGGCGATCGGGTTCAGGTACCATTTATCACTTCCT
>DASVMC010000523.1:0-3797 GCA_036384555.1 Niabella sp.
CATGTTCGCAACCTGCGTAGGCGTTCATACTGTATCCCATGCCTACATCCGGACTCTCCACTTTATTGACAATACTCTTTGCCTCCTGTTCTATATATTGCGTAGCAAGTGCCGGCACTTCCCAGTCATCAATTGCTTCTATATGTTCCTTTACCGTTTCATTTTTCAGGAAACGGTTACGGGTATTGATCTGTGCCCCGCGTCCCTGATGATACTGCTGTGCTTCTTCTTTTTTTGAAGCGGTCACTTTAAAGTGATCCTGTTGTAATTTGTTTTCCATTCCAATTTACTTTGAGGTTATAGATGAGTGTATACGGGTTATAAACAGCAGGCTTCCGTTTGCTGAAGCGGTTTATAGCACGTCTACAGCAGGCCCGGCCTGTTAAAACAGCGCCGTTTGTTTCGGCAGCAGTTGCAGGCCCCGGAACTGGAACCGCTCTACCAGCCGGTAAGGTGTATCCGGACTGCTTCGTTTCAGCAAGGTCATTTGTTGAGCCATAAATTTCCCGGTAAAGTGTTTATGGCAATATTCCAGCCAGCCACTTTCATACTGCCAGGGCTTGAGCCTGCGGGCGATCGTAATGTGGGGTTCTAAAATAAAGTGCGGTTTATGGTCTTTGTCCAGCTTCATCAACGCCTGCGTATCGGTGCGGATACTTTTTACCAGGTTCTGAATACTGAGCCGGGAAGCAACATTAATATAGATCGTGTGCGCCGGAAAACTTCCATAATCCATCAGGTCTACATAAAAAGGCGACCATTCCTTTGCTTTGCTGCGCAGCTTTTGCCGGATGCGCTCTTCCGTTTCCCCGTAGTGCGTATACTGCACCAACGTAATATGCGGCTTTCCTCTTATCGCATCCGGCGCTTTGTATTTTTCATAAAACAAGTGTTTCTCCTGAAGTATACGGTTGGAAAGATCCTCATGTGGCTCCAGGAGTAACAGGTATTCAGCAACGGCCACCGCTTTTAGTAAATCCATGCTTTGCATAAAAACAGTTTTACCACAAAGCTAATATATTTAGTATTAAAATACTAATATTTTTAGTAAAATAAGAGTAAAAAAAAGCTCCCGGTCCTAATTTAATTTTGAGGGAGCCACCATTTCAAATTCAGGGATCTCCACAGAGAACAACTGGAGCGAATCCTGATTTTCCATTTCATAACTTCCTTTCATTTTACCCATTTCGGAGCGCAGGTTGCATCCGCTCATATACTGGTAGGTTTCGCCGGGCGCTAATACCGGCTGCACTCCTACAACCCCCTCTCCTTCTACCTGCCGGTAACTGCCATTGCTGTCAAAAATATACCAGCTCCTGCGCAATAGCTTTACAGAGAAAGCATTGTAATTCTCCAACGTAATGCGATAGGCAAACATGAATTCAGACTGCAGCGCATTGCTGTATTCCGGCTGGTAGAACACCTCAACGCTTACATGTATTCCGGCTGAAATTAAGCTGCTCATGGACGGGATTTTTGGTAAATATAGTATTTTTTAACTGCGTTTCCATTTATTGTAGACAGGTATTTTTGTACCTTTGCATCTTTATTGAGTACGTTAAGAACAGTTACCTGTTTAACTTTTTCAGATAATAAATTATTACTACCTGAAATCCAATAATATTGAAGTCTGTTCTTTATTGCAGACGTTAAAACAATTATCCAGTAAACAGTAGTTTTCATGAAAATAGCAGTTGCAAAAGGTGACGGTATCGGTCCTGAAATTATGGATGCCGTTATAACAATTTTTAAAGCCGCAGAGGTACCCCTTGAATATGACTATGTAGAAATGGGCAAATGGGTATTTGACAAGGGATTTAACAATGGCATGACAGACAATGCCAAAAAGACCATTGAAGAACTGGGGATCCTGTTCAAAGGCCCTATGGAAACCCCTAAAGGAAAAGGGGTGAAAAGCATTAACGTCACTGCGCGAAAAACCTGGAATACCTATGCCAATAAAAGGGTCTTTCAGACGCTCCATGGAGTAGATACCGTATTCAGTAAGGCCGGCATCCCTATCGATATTACCATTGTCCGGGAAAATATTGAAGATACTTATGGCGGTATTGAGCACATGCTAACACATGATGTAGCATTGAGCCGCCGTTTTATCACCCGCCCGGGCAGCATGCAGGTGATCCGTTATGCCTTTGAAATGGCCAAACAAAAAAATACACGCCGGATCACCTGCGGGCATAAGGCCAATATTATGAAAATCACTGACGGATTATTCCTGGAATGTTTTTATGAAGTAGCAAAAGAATACCCTGAACTGAAAGCCGATGATGTTATTGTAGATGATCTGTGCATGAAACTGGTGGTGCAGCCCAATAATTTTGATGTGGTCGTGCTCACCAATCTGCAGGGTGATATTGTTTCAGATCTCTGCGCCGGCCTGGTGGGCGGCCTGGGCTTTGCTCCTTCTGCAAACATCGGCGATCATATCTGCATTTTTGAAGCCGTACATGGCACTGCACCGGATATAGCAGGAAAAAATATTGCCAACCCTACGGCATTATTGCTGAGCGGCATCACTATGCTACGGCACCTGGGTCTTTTGGAGAAAGCAGCGCAGATTGAAAATGCCTTGCTCTATACATTGGAACAGGGAGTACATACCGGCGATTTCGGAGATAAGTCCATCCCTTCTGTAAATACAACAGAATTTGCAAATACGATTATTGCGAATATTGGCAAAAAGCCACAGTTAAATGCCAAACCGGAACTCGCAGATATCGCCAACTCCTGTACCGTTCTTCACCAGGATAAAAATACCATGCTGGAATCAAAAGAAACCAGCGCAGAAAAAATTGTAGGCGTGGATCTGTTTATAGAAAGCTCTGAATTACCCGAAGTGATCGCCCAAAAATCACAGCGACATGCCGGTGTGAAGTTTAAAATTGTAAACGTCAGCAATCGTGGCACACAGGTGTGGCCCACCGGCTCTGTATATACCGACCTCGTCAATCAATACAATGTACGGTTTGAGAGCATTGATGAGCACCCGTTAAATCAACAGGATGTCATTGGCCTCTATGTAAGCATGAGTGGCGACTTTAAGATCTGTTCGCTGGAACTATTGAATGAGTGGGATGGCAAAAAAGCGTATAGCCTGGCACAGGGTCAGTAAAGGCAGGACTGATGTATCCCACGGAATACGCGGATCGTTAAAACCGTCTGCAGGATCATTTATTGCTCAGATTTGCAGATCCGGTTTCCCATCAATAGCACAACGAGCAGGTAAAAGATTGATTAAATAGCTCACTGCGCTCGTTGCGGTGCCTGCGGGTACCCTTTCCTACTCCTCTGCATACAGGTTGTTCAGCCAGCTAAAAAGCGGTGTATGTGCAGCGCTCAATGCTTTCGGGCCTATGTCTACCTGTTCTGCAATATCCCGGAAAAGGGAAGCGATCTTAAAATCATCCCGGTTAGAGAAAATGATCACTATTATATTTTTATGGGGGTTGATATAAACAATATTGTGGAACCCCGTGCTTTCCCCGGAATGAAAGACAGCAGCGCTGCCATCGTTTTCCGTGCAGATAAACCATCCCAGATTATAACGGATACCCTCTTTTACCGGATAACCGTTAGCAATGATTGTATTAAAATAACCAGCAGGATCGGCTGCTGATTTTACGAGTATATCAGCCCAGTGTGCATAATCCGCAACAGACATATAAACGCCTCCGTCTCCCTTTGTGGCACTGGTAATGCTCTGGTCCGCAAACCGGAATCCGGTACTATCAGGATGGTACCCATATGCCCTGTGCGGAATTAAGGCACCCTGGTGT
>DASVMC010000524.1:0-1961 GCA_036384555.1 Niabella sp.
CCATGCACAATTTCAACTGGATGGCAAAGCCTATCCGCTGGCAGCAAATGACGGACTCAATACTTTACATGGTGGCAAAAAAGGTTTTCAGGCAGTAGTTTGGGATGCGGTACAGCCTAATGACAGTACCCTGGAACTGACCTATACAAGCGCCGATATGGAAGAGGGATTTCCTGGAACGCTGAAGGTGAAAGTTGTATACAGTGTAACGGCTGATAACGCTTTAAAAATCGACTATAGCGCTACTACCGATAAAAATACGATCGTGAATTTAACCAACCACGCCTATTTTAACCTGAACGGAGAAGGAAGCGGCGAAATACTGGGGCATACAGTGCAGATCTATGCCGATAAATATACCCCGGTTGATTCGACCTTAATTCCCACCGGGAAACTGGAGCCGGTAGCCGGAACACCGTTTGATTTTACAAAGCCCGCCACTGTGGGTGCGCGTATCAATGATGATAATGAGCAATTAAAATTTGGCAGAGGGTATGATCATAACTATGTGTTGAACGGTACCAAAGGATTATACGGCCTTACCCATGCAGCCACCTTAACAGGTGATCAGTCTGGCATTACGATGGATATTTATACAAAAGAACCCGGTCTGCAGTTTTACAGCGGTAATTTTAACAAGAGCACCAACACGCTGAAATCCGGGGCTCAGGATATTCACAGGGGCGCGTTTGCTGCGGAAACACAACATTTCCCCGATTCGCCCAATAAGCCGTCATTCCCGAGTACGGAGCTGAAAGCCGGTCAGCAATATCATACCGTTACCTACTATAAATTTTCAGTAAAATAGAAGCGGTTTGCCGGGGGAGGCTGAAAAGAGCAATATCCCGCTGACGATAATAATTACTATAACAAGAGCGGCTGAAAAGGCCGCTTTTTGTTTATTACCTATCTTTGGCGCTTATGTTTCAGGGATTAAAACCGGTAGGTTGTTTTTTATGTTTTTTAATGATTGTTTTGTGCTGCTCTTTTTTTAAAAAGACCAGTGAACTAAAGGCATTCCATGTAAACGGATTTGCGCAGGGAACCACTTATCATATTACTTATTTTGCAGCAGATAGTGTTCTGACCCGGTTCCAGGCAGACAGTATTTTTAGTGCTATTGATAGTTCCCTGTCTGTTTACAAACCCTATTCTTTAATTACAAGATTTAACCAGAGCCGGAAAGGGATCATTGCAGACAGGCATCTGGCAACTGTTGTAAAAAAAGCTGCGGAAGTGGGAGCAGCTTCGGATGGGATTTTTGACATCACCGTTATGCCACTGGTAAAGCTCTGGGGCTTTGGCCCGGACGGGAAATCTGAGAAGGAACCAACGGCTCAACAGATCAGGGAAGTGTTGCAGCATGTCGGGTACCGGAAAATTTATTTCAGGGGTGATAGCCTTCTGAAAAAAGATCCCCGGGTAACCATTGATATAAACGGGATTGCGCAGGGCTATACGGTAGATGTGATTGCCGGTTTCCTGGAATCAAAAAAGATTCAGAATTACCTGGTCGAGGTAGGCGGTGAGATCCGGGTAAAAGGAAGAAAACAGCCTTCGGGAGAAATTATGAAGATCGGGGTGGAGCGCCCGTCTGAAACGCCGGATGATGAACATCCGGTATTAATAAAAAGGATCCTGGTAAAGGAAGGCGCGGTGACCACTTCCGGAAAGTACCGCAATTTTTATAAAAGCGGGAATAAAAAGATATCGCATCTTATGGATCCGAGAACGGGATATTCGATCCGGAATGAAATGATCAGTGCTACGGTGGTGGCAAAGGATGGCATCACTGCGGACGCTTATGATAATGTATTTATGGGTATGTCTGTAAACAGGGCTTTTGCGTTCTTAAAAAAGCACCCGGAGCTGGAGGGCTACTTTATTTATACCAAAAAAGATGGCACGGTCGCGGATACAGCATCTGCCGGGTTTCATGCCTTGCTGGAAAACTAATACCA
>DASVMC010000525.1:0-1765 GCA_036384555.1 Niabella sp.
AAGCTTCCACGCTGTGGATTCTGACTCTATGTCGTTTGAGCTTTGTGCCAAACAAGGTTTCCGTGAAGCGGCACGCAAGGCAAAACCCATCCTGCTGGAACCGATCATGAAAGTAGAAGTGATCACTCCGGAGCAGTACATGGGTGATGTTACCGGTGACCTGAACCGTCGTCGTGGTATGATGGAAGGAATGGATACCCGTGCCGGTGCACAGGTGATCAAGGCCCAGGTACCCCTGAGCGAAATGTTCGGGTATGTTACCCAGCTGCGCTCTCTGACTTCTGGCCGTGCATCCAGCACTATGGAGTTCTCTCATTATTCTCCGGCGCCTACTAATATCGCCGAAGAGGTAATTGCGAAAGCAAAAGGAAAAGTGACTGCTTAATCGTAGTTTTTTCAAATAAACAGAACCCTGATCATTTTTGGTCAGGGTTTTTTATTGGCATTGTTTTAACTGCGTTTTACTGAAAAGCTCTGATACCTTGCATTTCAGGCTTAAAGGAGAGGCACCATATTTTATTTATTCGTATCGCGAGTACTTTCAGGATGGCAAAATGTTTTACAGATTTGTGTGTTTGTCCTGCTTAAAAGTCCGATCTACATAGTCTGTTATATATACTTTATTTTTATCAGTAAAAATGGTAAATAAAAAATCTGCGTCCGCTTTTTTGTTTTTAAGATAGGTAGGAGGCCATTTTTTTATATTCTTAATGGCGCTATAAATATAGTTTTCAAGAATGGTATCGTTTATTGATGACGCAACATTTAAATCTAACAGGTTGTTTTTAGTGCCGATTTTCAGGCCCACAATCAGCCATTGATCTTTGGGAGATAAGGAACAGGTGTTAAACTGGGTTTGTAAACCATCAATAAATGCAGACAATGAAAATGGGTTATAAACATTAATATTATAATCACCCGGGCATGTATTGTTGTTTGCAATCAACTGCAGGTCTTCATTACCATAATATACGGATAGCCCTGTATTGGGGATTTCTACATAATCTTTGTCATGCACCCGGGATTTGACATAAACCCCATTGTCGTATATTTCTTCACTAATAGGTAGTCTGGCGTTAATATTGGAGAAAGTCCATACGCCAGACCTTTTCCCGTTGATCAGATCACCTTCCGTTTCAAATTTTGTACAAGCAGTAAGTTTACTGAATTCAGTTTTAAAATGACCATTTCCGTCTTTTACGATTTGCTTGCCGTCTTCGCTAAATGCCTCCAATACTAATGGATGCTCATTTTCATATGAGTATACTTTTTGTACGTTCCCGTTTCGGTAGTAAAATGTCCATTTTCCGGTTCTGCCGCCATTTTTGTATTGTCCGATTTCTTTTAACTGGCCATTAGAATAGTAATATTTGGCAGGGCCTTCCAAAGATCCGTCCTTTGCAGTGGCTTCTAAGTACAATTTGTCATTCAGATAGTAATCATGAAAAAGACCTGTGACATTGAGGTATTTAGGGTCTATCTTCCCTACTCTGTAGTAGTCTGCACATCTTTTAGTGGATATGGCTCCTCCGCAATGAAAGTAAATTTTAACGCTGTCGGAAGAATATATCTCGGCAAAATCGCCGATGATAAAGTTATCCGGAAGCTGTTTTTGGGCAACAACAATCAGGCTTTGTATAAATAAAACTGATAATGCCAATAGTTTCATATTATTGCTTGAATCTTATGATTTGTTTTGCAAACCCAGGGATGCTGTTATTATCAACCGGGCGGTTTATTAAAGAAAGAATAACGATGATCGATT
>DASVMC010000526.1:0-3028 GCA_036384555.1 Niabella sp.
TTCTATCGGGGATCATATTAAGTTGGGAGATCATTCGGGGAAAATCAGGGATATTACTTTTTCAAATATAGTGATCCTGGATGATGAGGAAGAAATTGTGCTCATTCCCAATAATCTTGTTTTTACAACGGTGACGGTTAACAAATCGGCACAGATCTCTAATAGACTTTCGGTTTGGTTTGAGCTGCCTGTTGCAGAGAAAATCAATACAGCGCTTCTGAAGCAGCAATTAGAACCGAGGCTCCGGGCATTGCCGGATCTGATGCCTGACGGGGCAATTGTGGTTAAAGTAGCAACACTGGGAAAAGATTTTGTCAGATATAAAGTGGAGCTGAATGCGGTTGACGGCAGCAACCAGCGGCGAAAGCGTATTGAAAGCGAAGTACTGAATGCGGTACTGGCGCTGCAATAAACCGGATATAGCACAGCGAACCGGGGGCGCTGACTTTTCACAGGGATCCCTTACCTGTCATTAACAGCAACGGTGTTTCGGTATTACAGATGGATGCGGCCCTAAGCGAGGCCGATTGTAATTAGCTAATTATGAGTTACTCAGCACTGCTGCTAAAGCATTTTAAGCATTTCCGATCCTTAGTTGTACCTTTGCAGGCTTAAAACGGTCAGGTTGAAAGCAAAAACATTAAAAAAAGATAAGGTCAATATCATTACCCTGGGGTGCAGCAAAAATATGGTCGACAGTGAAGTACTGAGCGGCCAGCTAAAGGCGAATGAAATTGACGTGGTGCATGAGAACAAGAAATTTGATCATAACATTGTGGTAGTGAATACCTGTGGTTTTATTGACAAGGCCAAAGAAGAAAGTATTAATACGATCCTGGAACAGGTGGAATATAAAAAACGGGGAAAGCTGGATAAAGTATATGTAACGGGTTGTTTGAGCGAACGCTACAGAAACAACCTGGAGGAAGAAATTCCTGAAGTGGATGCCTTTTTCGGAACGATGGAATTGCCTTTGATCCTGAAACAATTTGAAGCGGATTATAAAACGGAACTGTTAGGAGAACGCTTACTGGCAACGCCTAAACATTATGCGTATTTGAAAATAGCGGAGGGTTGTAACCGTACCTGTTCCTTTTGTGCGATTCCTTTAATGCGCGGTAAGCACGTAAGCAGACCGATGGATGAACTGGTTGCCGAAGCAACGCACCTGGTAAAAACGGGTGTTAAGGAAATTATGCTGATTGCCCAGGAGCTGACTTATTACGGGCTGGATATCTATAAGAAAAGAGCACTGTCTGACCTGATGAACCGCCTGGCGGATATTAAAGGACTGGAGTGGATCCGGTTGCATTATGCGTATCCTACCAAATTCCCGTTGGAAATACTGGATGTAATGCGTGAACGCGATAACATCTGCAATTACCTGGATATGCCCTTGCAGCATGCTGCTGATAATATGCTAAAAGCGATGAAGCGCCAGATTACCCGCAGGGAAATGGAAGAGCTTGTAAGTGCTATCCGCGAAAAGGTGCCCGGTATTTGCCTGCGTACTACGTTGATAGCAGGCTTTCCTGGCGAAACGCCGGAGGATATAGAAGAGCTGAAGCAATTTTTGGCAAAGGAGCGGTTCGATCGTGTGGGGATCTTTACTTATTCACATGAAGAAGATACCAGCGCCTATCAACTGGCGGATACGCTTCCCCAGGAAGAGAAGGAGCGGAGAGCCCAGGAAATAATGGAGTTTCAGCAGGAGATCTCTTATGAGCTGAACCAGGAAAAGGTGGGCAAAACATTCAAGACCCTGATTGATAAAAAAGAGGCCGGACGTTATATTGGACGTACAGAATTTGATAGTGTGGAGGTAGATAACGAAGTGATCATTACCGGCACCGCTCCGTTAAAGATCGGCGAATTTTATAACGTCAAAATTGAAAAGGCGTACGATTATGACCTGGAGGGAGTAGTGGCCGGCTAAGCAGTATTAAATAAAGTATAAAATCTTATAAATAGGCATTATTGTTTAATAATAAGTCGATTATATCATTTAATCTTCAATTAAAATTAATACCTGAAGCTGCCGGTTCTTTTGCTTAACCTGCATTTTTTATAACCGCTTTCAATTGCTTTGTATAAGGCGCAATGCGTAATAAACCAGCGCTTCCAGGTAAGCTTATCGCAGAAGGAAGCAGTTATCGCTGAAGGCAGCTATAAAGAATAACGACAACCAATAAACCGAGTCAGCAGCTACCGCTCCTTTATGATTCTCCTTCTGTTTTCAGGTTGCTTATTTGTCCAACCGGTTCGTTAAATACATCTTGTCTGCTTTTTATCAGATTTGCTTTTTCGATTAAGTATGCCTATTTTAGATAGTAGATTGCCGGTAAAAGTCGATTGTTTCTGACGGTTCGCTAAGGAGATCCGATAACAGTTTTCAAGTGCGGTTGTAAATAGTGCATAAGCCATAACGCTCCCTGAAGTGTAATGAAAAAATGCAGCAGCTCAGGCACCTTCGGATCATGAAAAATTAATAATAAGGAAATATTACTGTTTTGAAGTTTTTAGATCTTTGCGTTCCGTAGATCATCCGAACAATCCGTGGTACCCGATACTTTGTAAATCCTGTATAAACAACCTAAATCGTATCGTTAATTTCAAATTCATCTATGATTCAATCAACTATCAAAATCAGACACCTGCTTTCTTTTTTATTACTGGTTGTATGCTGCCATATCCGGGTTATTGGACATGCGCAAAATAGCAATGAAATAAAAGGTCAGGTAATTGACGAAAACGGAAAGCCGATAGCAAATGTTACCGTTCTCGCAAAAAGCAGGAATACCGGTCAAACGGCTACTACGCAAACGGATTCTTCAGGCAGTTTTGCTTATTCCGGTTTGCCGGCGGCAGGCAGTTATTCCCTGGTTGCATCCCATGTGGGTTATCAAACGCAAACGGTATCCGGCTATAACATAGCTACCGGTTCCAATACGCCTTTGGTGATTCAATTACGATCGACGGCCAATGATTTAAAGGAAGTGATTGTAACCGGGCGTGCCGGTGCCCAAAA
>DASVMC010000527.1:0-4134 GCA_036384555.1 Niabella sp.
TAAACAGAGATAAAAACCTGCTGAGCGCTGTTACGGTTACAGCCCGGAAGCCATTTGTAGAGCGGTTGGTAGATCGTCTGGTTGTTAATGTGGACCAATCCCCGCTGGAAAATGCGGGAACAGCGCTGGATGTGTTGCAGCGTGCGCCAGGTGTAATGGTGGATTATGATGGGAGTGTACGGCTCAATGGAAACGCGGTTCGTATCATGATCAATGGAGTGCAGCAGCGGATGAATAGCTCCGATCTTGCAAACTTTTTAAGGGGATTGCGGTCGGAAGATATCAAGAAGCTGGAAATTATTGCAACTCCGCCCGGGGAATATGAAGCTTCCGGGGTAGGGGGGATTATTAATATTGAGTTGAAACGGTCGGTAAATGACGGGTATAAACTGATGCCCTCCCTGCTTTACCGGCAACAGAACAATAAGCCCTATTATACACCCGGGTTAAGCATTATGGCAAAACAAGGGAAGTTAAATATATACGGGACTATAAATTATACGGGTGATCAAAGCCGTTATATTGGAAGCACGCAGAATTATTATTCAGACGGAAGCATTCTTGATGGATTTACGAACCGGGATAATAATAACCGGATCCGGAACTATATGCTGGGATTGGTATATGAGCTGTCGGACAAACAGACGATCAGCGGTCAGGTTATAAACGCAGGCACAAAAAATGATCAGGTTTTTGATACAAAGCTGGATTATGTGCGGCCGGATGATCCTTTACAGGGACGTTCGGTGGCCCATCGTTTAACCAATTACAGGAATACCAGCGCTACGGTTAACTATCAGCTAAAATTAGATACAGCGGGCTCGGAGTTGAAGCTGGCAGCCGATTATTATACAAGCAACAACTGGGAAAACAATCAATACAACTCCACTTACAACGTGGATCGGTTGAATACCGGGTATCAGAATTTTACCCCGGGACTAACCAAAATGTATAGTGGCGGTGCAGATATTTTAAAGATGACGGGCTCCCGTTTAAAATTCAGATCAGGATTGAAAATGAACAGTACTGAACGCGATAATACACTCCTTACCCAGCGGCTTGCCAATGGTATGTGGAAAACAGATAGCGCCAACAGCAATCAATTTTTTTACAGGGAAACGATTTATATGGCGTATGTAACCGGGGAGGCAAAAATAGATCATACCAGTTTTAAGGTAGGGATAAGAGCGGAGAATACAAAGATGGATGGTAATTCGGTAACACTGCATCAGGAATTTTCCAGGAATTACCTCAATCTTTTCCCGTCCGTTTTTATCAATCAGGCTATTGGAAAAGAAAAAACAGATGCTGTTTATTTTAGCTATGCACGGAGAATAGAACGTCCGGGTTTCAGGGACCTGAATCCCTACACGATCTATTTTGGAGACTTTTCGATATTGAAAGGCAATCCCGGTTTATTGCCGCAGTTCTCTCATAATCTCAGGATGGGGTATGCTTTTTTGAAAGGTTTTTCACTGGACTTTGATTATATCAAGATCAAAGACGGCATCGCCCCGATATCCGATCCGCTGCCGGGAAATATTATTGAAACACAGCCCCAGAATCTTAGTAACACAGTAAATTACGGATTGTCGTTGTATGCACCTGTGAAGCCTTTTAAATGGTGGGATATTAATTTTTATGGCAGGGCTTACCATCAGTCCTTTGCACTGCCGGATGGAAAGCTGGTACAGAACACCTGGTTCATTAATTGTGCACAAACATTCAGGCTGCCCAAAAACTGGGAGGCTTCAGTTTTTTTCAATTACCAGGCACCCTATATCCATGGCAATGAACAATGGGCACCGCTGCTGTTTTCTTATTGCGCTATTACAAAGAAAATGTGGAATGAAAAACTACGTGTACGGTTGTCGCTGGAGGATCTTTTAAACTCCTACCGGGAAAAGTATACAATCAATTATAAAAATACGGTACAGGATTTTTATCAGAAAAGACCCACACGGACAGCAGGATTGTATATCAGCTATAATTTCAGCTGTGGTAACAAGGTAAAAGAAAAGCAAATAGAGCGTACTAATGATGAAGAACGCAGGAGGTTATAATACAGGCAAATATTGACCTCGTGTCTATCTCAGCCAGTGAAGGCACTTACGGGAACGACGCTGTGGTTTGTGTCTGTACAAAACGCTGGAGAATGGTCATTTTACTAAAATTGATAGTGAGGAATTATAAAATTAAATCGATGAGTATGTTTAAAATAGAACGCCATTTTTTTATCTTAAAGCAGCTGAGGAATGGCTGCAGCGTGCGGGTATCTGAGCTGGCAGCGGGAATGAAGGTGTCGGAAGATACTGTACGTCGTGATCTGGCCGATCTGGCAGAAAAAAAATTATTGCTGAAAGTGCATGGTGGCGCGCTGCCTGCAGACTTTAATGAGGTGTTTGAAGACTATTTCAGGCGTGCAGCACTACAGCAGCGTGCCCTTTAAAACCGTATAAGCTACGGAAAAATAGATAATGATGCCGGTTACATCTACCAGGGTGGCTACGAACGGTGCAGAAGAAGTAGCAGGGTCCAGTTTCAGTCGTTTTAAAATGATCGGCAGCATAGATCCGATCAGACTGCCCCATAAAACAATTCCCAGCAAGGTAAAAAATATAGTAAGACCCACGAGCATCCAGTGTTCGCCATAATTATACAGGTGCAGGTGCTGCCAGATGGTGATCCGTATAAAACCGATGGAACCCAGTGTAAGTCCCAGCAGGGCACCGGAAAATATTTCCCTTCTCATAATACGCCACCAGTCTTTGATGGAAACTTCGCCCAGGGTCATTGCCTGTATAATCAGGGTAGAAGCCTGGGAACCACTGTTTCCTCCGCTGCTCATGATCAACGGGATAAATATGGCCAGGAGGGCTGCTTTTTCTATTTCCACTTCAAAATGCTGCATAGCGGTGGCTGTAAGCATTTCGCTGAGAAAAAGGATAATGAGCCATCCCACCCGTTTCTTATAAAGCTTAAACAGGTTAATATCAAGATAAGGCTCTTCAAACGCCTGGGTACCGCCCATTTTCTGCATGTCTTCGCTAAACTCTTCCGTAGTTACCCAAAGGATATCATCAATGGTAACAATGCCTAAGAGCTTGTTCTCTTCGGTCACTACCGGCAATGCAATGCGGTTATTCATCTTAAAGATCTCTGCGGCAGTTTCCTGGTCGTCGTAAGCATTCAGGGCTACTACCTTCCGCTCGTCCATCAGGTCAGAGACCTTAACCTCCGGCGCGCTTAAAATAAATTCACCAATGCGGATGTCGTCCAGCAATTCCCCCTTCCGGTTAATAACGTAGATTACGTTGATAGCTTCACTGTTTTTGCCGTACTTTCTGATCGTATCAAAGACCTCTGCCACCGTATTATAGGGATATACATATACGTAATCGGGGTTCATTAAACGCCCGATGCTGTTTTCCGGATAGCCCAAAAGGGAGAGTGTTATTTTGCGTTCCTCTGGATCCAGGAGCTTGATCAGCTCCCGTACTGCATTAGCCGGCAGTTCTTCCAGGAAATCGGTCCGGTCATCTGCCGGCAGATCGTTTAATAGTTCGGCTGCCTTATTGGGGGGCAATTCCTGTATAATGCTCTTTTGATTACTGGTTTCTAAAAGCTTAAAGACACTGGTAGCCCTGTGCACAGACATATTGGCTATGATCTGGCTTTCATACTCCGGAAGTTCGTAAATCAGGTCCACCACATCCGTGATATTCTGGGCGTCTAAAAATTTTTTAATTTCCAGTTTATCCTTGGTGGCGATCACCTCCTCAAATGAGTCAATTAATGCTTTATCGTCCTCGTGTTCAAAAGACATGCGTCAAAAGTACGAAGTTCATTTACTTTGTAAACAAAGAAGTAAAAATTTAATCTGCCGGCTATCATTAAATTGACCGCTATTTTTGCGAAAAAGGATTCCAGATGATCGCTCCGTGTTTATATATAGCTGAAACCCCGAAAATGGGGAAGGGTGTATTTACAAGTGCCCCGATAACTGCCGGTTCTGTAATTGAAATAGCTCCGGTGATCGTAATGCCTGCCGCTGACCGGCTACACCTGGATCAAACCCTGTTGCATGACTATATCTTTGAATGGGGGGAGCATGCTGAACACTGTGCCCTGGCC
>DASVMC010000528.1:0-7990 GCA_036384555.1 Niabella sp.
GCAAAAACCACTATTTTTTTCGGGGAAGCAAATGGCTGTTCTGTTAAAACAAATTTTTAATAGTAATACGGAAAATATATCCTACCAATAGGCTGATAATCATTAAGATATACATGTGTGAACGATCCTGTTATTCGGCAAAATAAACGCTTAAAACAGGAGTTTGACAGAAAAAGTGGAGCCGTCCGGCTTATGGGGTTCTTCAAAACCGGTCATTACATAGAGGTTTCTCTGAATTCTTTTGGAGACATGCCCACTTTCGTTTTAAAGATCCGGTAAAAACTGGCCTCAGAAGCAAACCCGGCCTCTGTTGCAATTCCCAGCATGGACAGGTTCTGATAGTTTTTGTTATGGAGCATTTCCTTTACCGCCGAAATTTTGTAATCATTCACGAAATCCCGGTAATTCATTTTTAATACGGTGTTTATTGTATAAGACAAGCTGGCCACGCTCAGGTTCATTTTTTTTGCCAGGTCCTGTATAGTAAGGTCAGGGACCCGGTAGAGTTTTTCTTTTTCGAAGAGCTCCCTGAGCTGCTGAACGATCTTTGCGGACTTTTCGTCGTCTGGCTTTTTGGCGCTGAACGGTAAGGGCTCTGTCACAACATCCGGGTATTGAATGCTGATAACACTGAGATAATATAAGGAGGCAGATAAAAACGCATAAAAAATAGTCCAGTAAATAAAAGTATGTTTACCAAAATCCATGATATTTTCCAGTGTAATATTAATGGCAAGCATCATGGAAAAAAGAAAGAACAGGAGCACCAGAGACTTTAACCAGTATTTACGAACACCGCCGTCCTTTTTATTCATATCGGTGTTTGGTTCCTGCTTTATCTGGTGTTGCCATAAACGGTAGCACAAAAAGCAGAAAGCAAAAGAGAAAATAACAGACAGAAAATCCTCAATATATTTGATCGTATTATAGGCCCAATGTTCCGCAATTACTGTTTTTTCGGTCAGCGTATCTGCCCGCAGGGTAAGTACATAAACGATAACTGCATGTGTCAGGAACAGCAGGCAGGGCAAAAACAGCAGTAAATGGCTTTTCTTAAATTGAAAGTTTTTATTGGTAGCAGCTGATATATAGAGATAACAGGCGGGCTGCATCATTAGGTCAATGGCCAGTGGAAAATAATTAAACACCGGAATTTCCCAGATGTGCAGGGTGTGTAGCTGGATCTTCAGGTTTATCAGGATAAAGGAAAGTAATAAAAGACAAAAGGCTTTGGCTATGGCCGTTCTTTTTCGAAAGTATAAGATTAGTATAGCAGCAATGCCCTGCACTACGCCAATAAAAATAATGATGTCTAAAACGGATACATTAAAATTCATCGGATAAAGGGGTGCACTATAGAGCCATCCCGGTATTCAATTTATTATATTCTGTTTAATCGTTCAAATTATTTTGATCAACTGCAGGGGTATTATTTCCGGTTAATGCGCTTTTATATATTCACGGCATGCATTTGAGATGGTTTCCTCCAACAGGCGGTATTGAAAACCGGGCAGGGCTTTTGCCAGTTTTGATCCGTCAAACCGGGTTGCGCTGTTGGCTACTTTTGCACTTTCTTTGGTAATCAGGGGCTTACCGCCTCCTAGCAGGGATTTCAGCCGTTCAACGCGCCAGGCAATGGATGACAGGAATGAGGTGGCTTCTTTTGAAGGATGCTTTTTTCCAAAGCCATCGGCTATGGTATTGAGCAATTTTCGAAACGGCCAGTTATCATTGCACACAATAAAGCGTTCTTCGTTAATGGCCGACTGTGCCAGCAACACGGTGGCCCTGGCAGTATCTTCCACGTCGGCAAACCCGTTAACGCCGTTTGTATACCAGCGGCCTTCTTTATAAACGTTTTTGAAGATGGCGCAGCTTCCTTCGTCCCAGTTCCCATACCCCAGCAAAGTAGCCGGGTTGAGTATTACGCCTTCCAACCCTTCAGCAAAGCCCCGCCAGGCTTCCAGCTCTGCATTAAATTTGCTGATCGCATAATGTGTGTTATTACGGCCTTCTTCCCATTTAGCCGTTTCATTAACCGTACCACTTTCCTTTTTCCGTCCTAATGCGGCAACCGAGCTGATATAGGTCAGTCGCTTTACACCGGTCTGTAAAGCTATATTTACAATGTTTGCAGTACCTTCCACATTTACCTTATACATTCTCGGGCGGTCTGTTTTTGAAAAAGATACTACTGCTGCGCTGTGAATAATGCTGTCAACACCCTGCATCGCATTTTCAAGAGACATTATATCCAGAATATCGCCTTCTACCCATTCTACTTTATTGAGCAATTGCGGGTCTATATAATCCGGAAGTTTTGAATGGCTTCTTTTTAGCGCTCTTACGGGAAGCCCCTGTAGTACCAGCTCCTTAAGGATATAGGATCCTAAAAAGCCGGTGCCGCCGGTGACTAATATGGTAGATGCCTGTTGTTTGATAGATAAAGTTTGGGGCGAAATTAGCTATTTATTTATTAGTTCTATTGCTTTGTCTACCAGCTCATCTTTCCCTTCTCTGATCCCGGCAATCGTAGGCCTTATTTCCACATCAGGGATGATGCCACTGCCCTGCGTCTCTTTTTTGTCAGGATAATACACACCGATACCACTGATCGCCGTTTTTATGTTTCCGGGTAAAGCGATTGCGGATACATTGCCATCAGCCCCGGCAGTTGTAGAACCGACCACCAGCGCTTTGAGCGCCGTACGAAATGCCATGGCGGTGTATTCTGCCTGGCTTTGTGATAATTCATTAACGAGGATAATGATCTTTCCTTTGAACCGGTCTGAATACCGCTGCCCTACGGTAATTGGTGGGGTAAATGTAAACAGTCCGGGCTGTTGAATACTGTTCATGGTAAACCGTACAAATGCGGTTGGCTTGGGAAACAGGTATTTGCCCAGGGTAAAGACGATAAACTCCGAAGGGTAGCATCTTAAATCGATAACCAGGCCTTTTGCTGATCCCAGTGCTTTAAAGATGGCAGGTAAATAGGCCGATTTAACAGACCCCAGGTATAAATAGCCGATGTCCGGCGTGAGCATTCTGAAACAGGTATCTTTTCTCTGAAAAATACCGGAAGGGCTGACAAGTTTTTGCGGATAGGTGGTCAATGTCTGTTTAAGCGTTTTATGATCCCGCTCAAATTCAATATTCAGTTCCGGATCATTGGAGCGTAACAATCCCATGGCAATATCCCGGAGCTTGGTTGCATAATTGGAGGCGGGTGTATAGTTTAATTTAGCCTTAATGATATCATTTACGGGCAGCCCGTTTACCGCCGTAATCACATCGCCCGGTTTCATGCCGGACAATGCACCCAGGCTGTCATTATAGAAACCGGTGATCACTGCACGGTCTTCAACAGAAGAAACTATTGGCGCAGCAGTATTAGCGCCTCTGAATTGCACCAAAGACGCCGGCTGATTCCAGATGTTTGCATGGGTATCATTCACTTTTCCAATTAGCTCCAGCGTAGTAAGTACATATTCTTTTTCGCTGGTATTTGATAAATATTTGGGCAGGAACTCGTCCAGTATCTCCATCCATGGAGCGGCCAGGTATTTATATGGATAGTAGTACTGGATCATATTCCAGTACCTGAATAAAGTGAGCAGGCGTACTTCATCAACCGGGAAGCTCAGGGAATCATAGGCAGTTTCATTTTTGAATATCGGGTTCCCCACACCGGGGTATTTTTCCATATAATAGCTTATTTCCGGTCTTTTTGCCTGTGCCACTTTTGTTAACAGGGCGGACAGCGCTTCCGAAAAACCGGATTGTTGTATCCACTTCAGATCCGGCTCCAATTTTACCTCATTTGCTTTCGGGTAGGTCGTCTCCGTAACAGGCCCCAGGCCGTCGATCCACTTCATAAAAACAGCGTCCCGCTTTGCAGCATCACCTGCGTTCATTACTGCAGGCAAAATACTGAACAGCTCTTTATCCCAGTTATAGCTACCGCTTGTAACCGAAGGGTGATAGTATTTTAAAAACCCCCAGATCAATCCGAGCTGCTTAAGAGATTTAAGGGTTTCCGGTCTTTTTGCAGCCGTTTGCAATGATTGGGCATGCGCTGTAATTAAGGCAAGCAGGAGGCTTATCAACGCAATTGTTTTTTTCATATGTTTATTTGTTATTATTCGCAATATTTAGTTGTTTTTGGCCACATGCCCGCCTGACCGAACGGGCAGGAAATTCACCAAATAATCATACTCATGGGTATAAACTACTGACGGCTCATTTCATGGTACTATCTTTACTATTTATTCGATATCAATAATATCTCCCGGTTTACAATCCAGAGCCCTGCAAATGGCTTCCAGTGTATCAAAACGTACCCCCTTAGCTTTGCCGGTCTTTAAGATGGAAAGATTTACGATGGTAATGCCTACTTTTTCTGCCAGTTCGGTTAATGACATTTTGCGCCTGGCCAGCATTACATCCAGATTAATAATAATGGGCATGGTTAAATAAAGGATTTGTTTTCTTTTTTCATACGCGTTTTATTGATCGAAAGGAAGTCTTATATGATCGTATCATTTTCCATTTTTACGACACTGGCATATTGCAGTATGTCAGCAATCAGGAAGATGCAGAGGATTAAAAACCAGGATAGGGGCGCATTAAACAATGCTGTGAGAAGGGCTCCCTGGTAAAAGTTGTGGTCGGTGAGGTGATGCATGATCGAGTCCTGTTTTGAAATGATCGAGTCCTTCCAGTTACCCACCGCTGCATCAAGCAGCAATACCAGAACATTCAGCCAGCCGATCAGCTTGATTTTCTTATAATAGCCCATGTTCCACTTTACGCGTCCGATCACACTCCTGATAATGCGGAACAACAAATACCCCATTACAAGCAATAAGCCTGATTTAATGAATTCAAGAATGTTTAAGGGTAGCACCAGGTTGCGGTAATCCTGTATAGAAGCAACATTGGAAGCAAGCGAATTGGTGATTACTACGATCAGGTTTACAATAAAAGCAACACAAAGGAAGCCTAAGGCCAAAAGGCTGCTACCGGTAATTTTAAATTTTGGAGTCATATCTATAACATTTGATGCTCCAAAGCTATGAAATATTTAAAATAAAACAAAAAATATTTATCGTTTTATTTTAAAAAATTAATAACTTACGTTAAGTCAGATTAATTCTTTACGGCGCATACCCAGCCATGCAGCCAGCTGCAGAAAGGCAATAATAATAAAAACAGGTATCAGGCTCTGAAAAATATCTTTTAAACCGCCTCCTTCAAGAAACAGGCCGTAAAAGGCTTCCAGGCACCAGTAAAGCGGCGAAATGCGCATCACCTGCTGAAAAGAAGCCGGCATTGCAAAAGCAGGAACTAGAAGTCCCCCGATAGCAGCAAATAAAACGATGCTGATGGCTCCTATGCCATTGCTTTGCTCCTGTGTATTGGCAAAGATGCCGATACAAATGGCAAAACTGGTGGCGCACCATCCACAAAGGAACGTGACCAGCAGTAATCCGAGTTTATCGGAAGGAATATTCAGTGCCGGCAGCCCGATAAAAGGGAACAGCCATCGGCCAAGGCTGAAAATCACTGCTGCCTGCAGCATGGTAATGAGTATATAAGTGATCTGTTTGGAAAGGATAGAAACGGATAAGGAGGTGGGCATTGTTTTTAACCGCAGAAAACTGCCACTGGTTTTTTCACGCACCAGGCTACTTCCAAGAGAAATAACTATAAAAAACATGGCAAAAAGGGTCCATGCCGGAATATTATGCTGCGTGGCATTGGGAACCGGAAGCGTATGGTCTTTTGAAACGGGTAATTGGTTTACCGGTGTTTCATTGGTGAGAATTTGCTGCTCCAGCGATTGAGGTATTTCCGGTTCATTATTGATACTGCTGTACAGTGCCCGGACAATATATTTGCTTTGAACCACCTGTAATACGCTGTTCAGAGCACCATCAATTCCCTGCCGGAAAGACTTTTGCAGAACGGGGTGATAATACAGGGAAATGGCGCTGGCTTTAATTTTTGAAGAATCGCTGCCGGCACTATCCGTAACAGCAATGGTTTTCAGGGCTTCGCCGGATACGCGCGCAGCCTTTGTCAATACATCATGCGTATAGTTGGGCGGAATGACCATGCCCAGCAAGGCTTCTTTATCTTCCATCCGTTTTTTTATAACGGCAACCGATGCATTGGCAGGTATTTTTTTCAATGCAAAGACCCCTCCCTTTTCCATCGATATAATAAGCTCCCTGGAAGCTTCACCTGTGTCCTTGTTTAAAAGCAGTAACGGAACTTTTTTGTCATTGACCAGCTCATAAGTGCTGTTTTGTACCGAGGCGATGATGATTGCAAGCACAATGGGCATCAGGAACATCAGCGCCAGCCCTACCTTATCCCTTACCAGGATGCGGCCATCTTTTTGTATGCTTGCCCAAAGTTTGTACATGTTTTTGCCAGGGAGATTTATAAGGTTTTCAAAACCTTACTGGTCTTGTTTTATTCAACGCTCCAGCTTGCAGTTCCGTCTTTTTCATCTTTTAAAAGAATGCCGACCTGGCTCAGCTGATTGCGGATCTTGTCAGAAGTGACAAAATCTTTCCGGCTCCGGGCCTCTTTGCGGATCTCAATTAACAGGTGCATTACCTCTTTTAGCTTTTTATTATCGGCCTCAGATACGGATGTCAGGCCCATAATAGTTTCTAAATAAACATGGAACTGGTTTTGCAGCAGATCGAATGTCGTTTTTGAAAGATGATTCAGTGGAATCGTCTTATCTTTCATACTATTGATGACGGGCGCCAGCTCAAACATATTGGCCAGTATTTTGGCGGTATTGAAGTCATCATTCATAAATTCATCAAATTCTTCCACCAGTTTTTTTACACGGGCATCCAGCGCTGCATCTGCAGCTATTGCCGTAAGCTCGTTGTATCGGTCCTTTAACCGGATCAGGTTTTCATAAGCTTCCCAGAGGCGCTTTAACCCTTTTTCTGATGCCTGCAGCGCTTCATTGCTGAAATCAAGGGTGCTGCGGTAATGGCTCTGTAAAATAAAGAAGCGTACCACCATAGGATGATAGGCCTGGGTCAGCAAGGGGTGATTGCCGCTAAACAGTTCTGTTAATTTAATAACATTGTTGTAGCTTTTCCCCATTTTGCGGCCATTAATGGTAATCATATTATTATGCATCCAGTATTTTACGGGAGCAGTATGATTGCAAATGGTACTCTGAGCAATTTCGCTTTCGTGGTGCGGGAACTGTAAGTCCATACCTCCTCCATGAATATCAAAGCGGGCGCCTAAATATTTGGTGGCCATTGCGGAACATTCAATGTGCCAGCCCGGAAAGCCTTCTCCCCAGGGACTTTGCCAGCGCATAATATGTTTGGGTGGGGCCGCTTTCCACAAAGCAAAATCTGCGGCATCTCTTTTCTCCTCCTGCCCTTCCAGCTCTCTTGTAGTTTCTAAAAGGTCCTCGATCTTTCTTCCGCTGAGCTTGCCATAATCATGCCCCGCTGCATATTTTTTCACATCAAAATAAACAGAACCATTGGTTTCATAAGCGTATCCGTCTGCAATGATCTTTTTAATCATTTCAATCTGCTCTACAATATGTCCGGTAGCCGTTGGCTCAATAGAGGGCGGAATGGTATTGAACTGGCTCATGGCCCAGTGAAACAGGTTGGTATATTTTTGTACCAGCTCCATGGGCTCCAGCTTTTCCAGAACGGCTTTGTTTGAAATTTTGTCTTCGGCTTCCCGGCCTTCTTCTTCAAAATGCCCCGCGTCAGTAATATTTCTTACATACCGCACTTTATAACCCAGGTATTGCAGGTAACGGTACACTACGTCAAAGGTAATATAGGGCCGGGCATGCCCCAGGTGGCTTTCGCCGCTTACGGTGGGGCCGCATACATACATCCCTACATATCCGGGTGTGATCGGTTCAAATACTTCTTTTTGCCGGGAATACGAATTATAAAGCTTTAACTCACTCATACCA
>DASVMC010000529.1:0-4561 GCA_036384555.1 Niabella sp.
TGTTGATTACGGGAACGGCTTCTGCCGGTTTACCTGCACCATTCAGCGCTTCGGCATACATCAGCAATACATCCGCATAGCGCATCAGCGGTACATTAATGGCATTGGCCAGCCCGATGCGGTCACCGGTTGCCGGTATCCATTTTCTGAAGGCTACCGTATTGCGTCCCTTGCCGAAAGTGGCATCATATGTAGCACCATAGACCTGCGGATCTACTGCATTATTAAAATAGGAATCATTGAAATAAAGAGTTCCATATATCCTCGGATCATACATACCGCCGCTGGCAACCTTTCCTTCTTTCTTCATTTCATTCAATAACCGCTGGGTGCCATAAATTTCTCCATAACCGCCTAATTCCGCTGCGGCTATCCAATCGCTCAGATAAGACCGGTAGTAAGCCCCGTTGGAAGCATCGCCGCTTTGCTGTAATTCAAAAACCGACTCTACGCCATTTTTGGTAGTCCCGTTGAACATCGCAAGAAAATCAGGATCTACACTATACTGGCCGGAGCTGATGACTTTACCGAGGCTGCCTGCTGCTTCCGTATAATAAGCCGCTGCATTGGACGCATCCTCACACGCCCTGTAAAGATTTACTTTTCCGATATAAGCCTGGGCGGCTCCTTTTGTAATCCTGCCGGTTTCCGATGCCGGCCGATCGCTTTTTAAAGGCAGGTCTGGCTCAGCTGCCTCCAGGTCTGCCAGGATCATGTCATAAGCTTCTTTCCGTTCCGACAATCCTTTTGAAAGATCTGCTTCAGATACAGGCACTTTATCCCGGAGGATGATCTTGTTAAAATTGGTCAGCAGCTTAAAGTGATAATACGCTCTTAAGAATTTCGCTTCCGCAATGATCTGCTTTTTGTCAGTAGCATCGATCATCTCCGCCGTCATGGGGACAATACCTTCCAACACCTGGTTGGTCAGATTTAATCCCCTGTAATTATCCCGCCATAAGAGATCAATGGCATAGTTGCCGGAAGTAAAGCTGAAATTATAATGTTCTGTCCACCAGGGATAGTTGTTCGCATCGGCACCAGGCACTACAAAATCTTCCCGGTAAAACTCCCGCACTGACCGCGCCTCTACATAGTTATCCCATCCTACAAAACTTTCCAGTTGCGAATACGCTGCTGCAAGCCCGGATAAGGCTTTCTCTTTTGACGTCCAGAAATTATCAGTAGTAAGCTGATCCGGCGCCATCTGGTTAAGATTGCTTTTGCTGCAGGACAATAAAAACATCAACAGCAGGACTCCAAACACCGGAAATATATTTTTTATCATCTGACTAAATTTTATGAATTGAAATTGCGATTTAAGATTCAGGTTGTAGTTACAGGCTTATCTGCAACCCGATCATCCATTTTTTATTTTGAGGATAAAGGATCCTGTCAACCCCTGTATTCAATACACTGAAATTGCCTACTTCAGGATCAAGACCTGAGTACCCGGTAATAGTGAACAGGTTTTGCGCGCCTACATATACTCTCATTTTATTGAGCTTCATGACACTGGCCATGTGTGCGGGAAGCGTGTACCCCAACTGCAATAATTTCATTCTGAGGTAGGCACCGTTCTCCAGGAACCGGGTAGACTCCCGGGTATTACCATTCGGATCACCCAGAACAGCCCGCGGCATTGATGTATTGGTATGCTGAGGCGTCCAGGCATTTAATGTTGTGGTCAAAAAGTTGCGGCCGGCATCCATGCCTTCCAGTTCAAACCGGTTGCCATTGTAAATTTTACTTCCTCCAACACCTTGCAGAAAAGCAGTCAGGTCAAAATATTTATAATTAACAGCGATGTTCAGTCCGTACTCTAATTTCGGGAACCCCGATCCCTGGTAGGTTTTATCATTTTCATCAATAACACCATCTCCGTTCGCATCCCTGAACCGGATATCTCCGGCCTTTGCATCCGGCTGCAATCGTTCCCCGTCCTTATTTACATAAGCCGCAGCCTCAGCATCGGTTTGAAAGATACCAGCAGCTTCATACAGATAGAACGCCCCGATCTCTTTTCCTTCTCTTGTTTGTGTTGGTATATGGTCTGATCCGAATTTCAGACCCGTTCCGTACAATGCCTGGTCCGGTTGTGCCAGTTGCAGCACTTTGTTGGTAACATGTGTAACGGAACCGGTAAGGTTGACGTTCCAATCCTTTTGTGCAAAGGTGTAGGTCAGTTCCAGTTCGACTCCTTTATTGGCAAGCGTCCCTACATTTAATATGGGATCATCTACACCTGCGGACGGAGGTACTTCTTTGGTGATGAGCAATCCGTCTGTTTTGTTATTGAAATAATTGACAGAGCCGCTTATTTTACTGTTCAGCAGGGCAAAATCCGCGCCTATATTGGTAGACTTACTGGTCTCCCATCTCAGGTCCCGGTTTTGCAGGGTATAGCTGGCTGAGCCGGGCCACGGAGTAGCACCTGATCCCTGTACATATCCGCCATTCCACCGGTTAATAGTTGTAATCAGTGCCTGGTGATCATAATAGCCCAAAGCGCCTTCATTGCCCAGCTCTCCGTAACTTGCCCGGAGCTTAAGCACATTCAGCCAATCCAGATGCTGCATAAAAGATTCTTTCTGCAGGTTCCACCCCAGGGAAACAGAAGGAAATACTCCAAACTGATTGTTCCTTCCAAATATAGAAGACCCGTCTCTTCTTACGCTGAGCTGCGCCAGGTATTTACCGGCATAATCATAGTTTGCCCTGCCAAAAGTTGAGAGGCGTACATATTTGTTATCGGACCCTGTAGCTCCAAACGTACCTCCCAGGCCAGCGCTGATCGTATTAAAATCAGGATCGGCAAAGCCACCCGGCACCTCCTTTTCTACGATCGAGCCATTAACCACGGTTCGTACAATGGTTTTCCCCTCAGCCGTTACGCTCAGGAACTCGTTGGTCTTTTGCTGGGCAGAATAACCTGCAAGCAGTTTCAGATTATGGCTCCCTTTTCTCCATTCGTAATTGAGCAGGTGTTCCATAAGCTGTTCCTTATAATTCGACCGGTTATTGTACACATAAGGATAAGATACCGCAGGATCATTTGCATTTGCCCTGAACGGCGGATGATGCTGATAATCCAGGCTGTTGGCGGAAATATAGCTCAACTGGGCCGTATAGCTCAGCCCTTTCGCCAGGTTAAGCCTGATCTTCAGGTTATCTGCAAAATACTGGGTGGTTGTATTTCCATCTACAAAATGCGCATACCCAACGGGATTCTGAAATTTAGGTAATCCGTTTACCGTCAAAGCATAGCCGTATTTTTCACCGGCATCAAATACCGGTAGCAGGGGCGACTGGAAATAAGCATCTCCCAGATCAAACTGGTAAGGTTTTGTACGGGTATTTGAAAAAAGCAGGTTATTTTCCACGGTCAGGATCCCTTTTTTGATCTCGGTTCCGGAGCGGATGGATTTTTTGCTGAAACCGGAGCCGATAAGTGTTCCTTTTTCTTCTGTAAGATCGCCGCTGAGACTGTAGTTAATAAACTCGCTGCCACCCCTGATACCCAGGTTATAATTCTGGGCATTGCCCTGTTGGTTAACCAGGTTCTGCCAGTTGGTATTGACCCCTGTGCTGGTGGTAATATAAGCGGGCAGATCAGTAATGCCTGCATTTTCATACAGCATACGGTGCACCTGTTTGTAACCATCTGCGTCCAGAAGGCTGTATTTATTAGTGGGATTAACAATGCTGTAATAGCCGTTAAAATCAATAACCGGAGTTCCTTTTTTACCTTTTTTAGTATTTATGAGGATCACGCCGTTGGCACTGTTCGATCCATAAATAGAAGCGGCCGCACCGTCTTTCAACACTTCTATGGACGCAATATCATTATTGCTCAGGTAAAACGGATCGCCCGGTGTGCCATCTATAATATACAGCGGCTGATGACCTCCAAAGGTTCCTACCCCCCGGAGGCGCACATCCGACATCTGGCCGGGATTCCCGCCGGGGCTGGTAACAGACAGACCCGATACCCTTCCCTGCAATGCATTAATAGGGTTGCTGGTGGCCATTTTGTCAATAACATCCCCTTTTACAGAGGATACAGCACTTGTAAGATTGCTCTTTTTCTGGGTACCATAGCCTACCACAACAACTTCATCCATCTGTTTGTCGGCAGTCTGCAGCCGCACTTCAATGTCTGTTTTTTCATCAACAGCCACTTCTTTTGTTGCATATCCTACAGCAGACAATACCAGTATATCGCCCTTGGCCGCAGCAATGGTGAACCGCCCCGCTTCATTACTTAAAGTGGCGCGGACACTGTTTTTTACTGTTACACTCACACCCGGAATTCCGTTGCCCGATAGATCCAGAACCGCCCCTGACACATTCCGTGTCTGGGCATAAAGTGTGCACACGGGCAGGAGACATAGAGAAAAATAGACCAAAGAACGTTTTAATAGCCTGTTGAGGCTTGCTGGCAACCGTTTTGTAATCATAAGAGAATAATTAGTTGATTATGCAGTAACATGAGTAATTGAAACCTGTGGCTGTACAAGCAAATGAACCACGGCTTTTTACTGGTAATAAACTTAGAGGC
>DASVMC010000530.1:0-5997 GCA_036384555.1 Niabella sp.
TATAGGAGTAATCGTTCCTGGCTGGTATTCACGGGAATCACCCCTTGAATCCGGAGCTACACTTTCAAAATTTGCCTGCACATTTTTACCCGTGACATCGTCATTAAAATTATAGCCCAAAACGGGAGCATAATCGGTAACCCAGCCTGAGCCATATCCGTTAAAATAGTTCGTATAAAAACCGGTTGCAAACATGCGGACATCATCTTCGTTCCTCCAGTACAAACCGTCCTGATCAATATAGCTGGTTTGCGGAGGTCTGTCCAGCAGGTTTTTCGAACAGGAGGTGAATAGTAAAAGCAGCAGGCCCACACCACCGAGATATTTATTATAAGTATTCATTTCAGGTATTTTAAAAATTTAATTGAATGCCAACAGAAATACTTTTAAAAGCCGGAACTCCCTCTCCGGTGCGGCCGGAATTATAGTTATCGGTGTTCCACATAGAATATCCGTTGATGCTTTCCGGATCAATCGGCAATCCGTGCAAGTGATCCCAGGTAATGAAATTTTCCAAAGCCCCGTATATCCTGAGCGAATTAACCCAGATCTTTTTTAACATATTCTGAGGCAGGGTATAACCTACCGTAAGATTTTTAAGTCTTAAATACGCCATATTTAACAGGTACCTGTCCTGTATCTGCATATTATTAGCGGTATTACTGGCCCCATTGTTAAAAGCAGCCGGGTAAAAAGCGCTCGTATTATCAGGTGTCCAGTAATTGCCGGCTATAGCTTCCGGCATGGCGCCATCGGAAGAATTATAGCCGGGTATTGCTAAAAACCCGTTGCCCCAAACCTGCCGGTTGCCCACTCCCTGGAAAAAGACACTGAAATCGACCCCTTTATAATCCGCTCCCAATCTGAAGCCATACTCATACCTGGGATTAGAATTTCCAATAACCTGAATATCTCCATGGTCTGATAGGGAATTACTTCCATTATCAATTACACCATCTCCATTGATGTCCTCAAACTTAACATCACCCGGCCCAAAATAAAAACCGGGGGAATTTTGCAAAAAGACCTGATATACCGGCTTCTGACCATTAGCACCGGATTTTAATTTATACGCCTTTTGTCCCACATACTTTGCCGGCACATCATCTGCTGTAAGTGTTATCAGTTGCAGGTTGCCATTTGCATCCAGATCAAAATCGCTTTTTTGATACAGCCGGTCGGTACGGTAACCCCAGATCTCCCCTATGTCTTTTCCATTGTAATTTCCGGTAACCAGGGTGGTAGAGCCATATTGATCAATTTTAGTTTTTGAGTTTGAAATATTACCCCGGAAATTAATTCCCAGTCCGTTCTCAAACCGGTGATTGAAATCTACGGAAAGCTCCCATCCATTTGTTGTAAGAGAACCAAAGTTACCCTGTGGTGCTCCTACCCCAAAAGTAAACGGGATACCCTCCAGGGGAACGATCATGTTATTGGTGTTTCTCTGGTAAACATCAAACGTAACGTTCACTTTATTTTGCAGGAGCCCCATATCTATACCAAAGTTTTTGGTTTCAATATCCTGCCAGGTAATATTACTTACAATTGCCGGCGGCGTACCTACATAAGGTACTTTTTGTCCGTTGGCGATCCAGCCCGACAAGCTGCTTCCCATCACAGGCAGATAAAGATTATTGGGCACGGTCTGGTCTCCGATAGAGCCCCAGGACCCTCTGAACTTCAGGAAACTCAGCACAGGTCTGGCCCATTCCATGAACTTTTCTTCACTAAGCACCCAACCCGCAGAAAAAGAAGGATACCATCTCCACAAAAGATCAGACGGAAATTTAGAGGACCCGTCATAGCGCAAATTGCCTTCAAAAAGGTATTTATTTCTGAATGCATAGTTAATACGGCCAAAATAACCCAGTTGCGATTCCCAGGTCTTATCACCGGCTATGATAGGTGGCGAACCGACAGCAAAATTGAATTGAGGATTCGTGATATCGGTCAGTTGATTTTGTTGCTGTGACTGCCATTCCGTATTTGCAGCTACGCGGTTAACTCCTAAAATAAATTTGAAATTATGCTCTTGTGTCAGGTTCCAGTTATACGTTGTATAAGCATTGATTGTACTGCTTGCGAAATCCGTAACCTGGCGAAAAATATGGTCGGGATTGGCACCCAAAGCAGTGTACATATCATTGGAGAGATCAAATGCCGGCATGGCTCCGGGCGCATTAGCTGCCACAACAGTTCCGGTACTGTCTACATATACCGGTTGTCCATTAGCATCGACGCGTGCTTTGGGGGCAACCCATGAGTTACGGGCTGTATACCTGGTACCCGGTCTTCTCCATATTTCTTCCTGGCTCGTATAAGTATAATCAAAATCAAATTTCCAGTTCTTGGTAAAATTGAGCGTTGAGCCTAAGCTGAGGTTCATGTAATTCTGCAAGATATTTGCAGTATTCGCTGCGGCGGCTTCACTAACCGGGCTACGGATCGGATCTCCGTTCTGGTCATTTCCAAATGGATAAGTCGGCGCCCATCTGTATAAATACAGCCAGGGATCTGCTGATGTCGAATTGGTAATATACGGATACTCCTTATTCCGCCTGGAATACATGGCGCCCGCTCTTACCGTTATATATTTATTAATTTCGCTGGACACTCTTAACGATGCATTGTACCGTGTGAAATCATCCTTCTTCGCCGGTTTTATCATCCCGCTCTGATCTAATAAGCCTAATCCAATATTATAGGAAGTTTTACCAACAGTTTGACCAATAGTGATATCATGCTGCTGGGTAGGCGCCCATTCTTTTACCATATAGTCATAGGGATTATACGTTCTTACGCCCATTTTCTGGTTCGCCGGGCCCTGCACATACCAGTCGCGGCCAAAAACAGTTGGATCATCTGGACCGATCGTGTTACCGTATTTTTGTTTCCACTCAATTGCTTTTGCTACACTTGTGCTGTCCAGATAATAAAAGGCCCCTGCCGGTAAAGTACCATTAACACGCTTAACCGCGTCAAGCGTATATTTCAGGGCATCTACATCTGCCATTTTCAAATCTTTCCATACATTTTGCCAGGAAAAGTTATTGGAATAATTGACCTGGGGTTTGGAAGTGCCCGAACCTTTTTTGGTAGTGATCAGAATAACCCCGTTTGAAGCTTTCGCTCCGTATATAGACGCTGCTGCCGCATCTTTTAAAACACTTATGGATGCAATATCATTTGGATTTACAACCTGTATACTGGGTATTTCAACATTGTCCAGCAAAATAAGCGGTTTGGTAGTTCCCTGGAAAGAGGTGATCTGCCCTCTAATTTTAATGATAGGATCAGACCCTACTTCTCCGCTGGGTATGGTGATGCTTAAACCGGACACAGCGCCCTGCAACCCTCTGCCCACATCGGCAATGGGACGCCCGACAAGCGTTTTATTTACATCAACCGTAGCTACCGCTCCTGTAAGATTGCCTTTCTTCTGGGTACCATATCCTACAACCACTACTTCATCCAACTGTGCTTTTTCAGAGGATTTGGACAAGGTGATCATAACAGGCTTGCCGTTGGTTATTACGAATGACTGCGTCTTAAACCCAACATAGCTTATCTCTAATGTTTGCCCTGAAGCGGCCCGGATGGAAAACGCCCCGCTATCATCAGTCAGCACCGTTGTGTTAGTGCCTTTTATCGATATTGTTACCCCCGCAAGCGGCGTTTGATCGTCCTCCGATACCACTTTACCTGTGATTGATTGCTCCTGAGCAGAAAGAACAGTTGGCAATAACCAGCAAGACAGTAACAGCAGTACAAGAAAAGCTTTGATCTTTTGCATATTTCTGTTTTTATTTTTTATGTACGTCTTTCCCGTTTTTATATACGGAGCATTATTTATTATTCGAATTCAGTTTCACACATTAAAACAAGACATAAGAAGAGATAAACAGTTTATTCGGGGTCTTTACCTCCTTCCGGGAACTGATAGTCAATCCCTTATTATAAAAATCCAAGCAGTAATCCCTGTTCACCTGTCGTTCTTTTTTCAGCAAGACTGTTAATTTAAACCCAGCGATTTGTTAATTACTTACTAAAGATAATGCACAAAACCGCAAAAAAGCGCAGATTCAAAAAAAAACTCGCAAAAAAGTATAAAATCCTGCATTATTAATTGATCCTGATCCATTTTCAATTTGCCGGGAATTGGTTATATTTGGTATAAAAAGTTGCATAAACAACTAATTCATTGAATTCATAAATTATATACCATGCAGGAAGCATATATTGTTGCAGGTTACCGCACAGCTGTAGGAAAAGCAAAAAAGGGCGGTTTCCGTTTTTACCGGCCAGACGACCTGGCCATTACCGTTATAAAAGGGTTAATGGTAGCAATTCCGCAGCTGGAAGCGCATCGGGTAGACGATGTTTTAGTGGGAAATGCGGTACCCGAAGCAGAACAGGGGCTGCAGGTAGGGCGTATCATTGCTGCACGGGCTTTGGGTATTGAAGTGCCCGGGGCTACCATAAACCGCTATTGCGCTTCAGGACTTGAAACAATTGCCATGGCTACGGCGAAGATCCGTTCAGGACAGGCTGATTGTATTATTGCAGGTGGTACAGAAAGCATGAGCATGGTACCGGCTTCGGGATGGAAAACAGTGCCCTCCTATTCCATTGCCAATGATGATCCGGACTATTATTTGAACATGGGGCTTACTGCAGAAGCTGTCTCTAAAGAATTCAACATCAGCCGTGACGCTGCGGATGCTTTTAGCCTCAATTCCCATCAAAAAGCAGTGAATGCGATCAGCAACGGACATTTTAAGGAAGGTATCCTCCCTGTTGCGGTCGAAGAGGTCTTTGTGGATGAAAAAGGTAAACGGCAAACAAGAAAATTTACCGTGGATACTGATGAGGGCCCCCGTGCAGATACCTCACTAGAAGCGCTTCATAAATTAAAACCGGTATTTGCGGCGAATGGTGTGGTAACCGCCGGCAATTCTTCCCAAACCAGTGACGGAGCAGCCTTTGTGGTGGTCATGAGCGAAACAATGATGAAGGAACTGCAATTGCAACCTATCGGAAGGCTGGTGACCAGCGCCGTTGCCGGGGTACATCCTCGTATTATGGGTATTGGCCCGGTGAAAGCTATTCCCAAAGCCCTTAGCCGGGCAGGAATGTCGCTGAATGATATAGACCTGATTGAACTAAACGAGGCGTTTGCTGCGCAGTCCCTTGCAGTCATACAGGAAGCAAAGCTGGACCCTGAAAAAGTAAATATCAATGGTGGCGCCATTGCCCTGGGGCATCCTTTAGGTTGCACCGGGTGTAAATTAACCATACAGTTATTGGGCGATCTTAAACGGCTGGATAAGCAATATGGGATGGTAACCGCATGTGTTGGCGGCGGGCAGGGCATTGCAGGGATCATTGAACGCTTATAAGACCGGTAATGGCACTGATACAGCACTCCGGAAAAGGAACATTGTCCCCCCTTCACCTCTTTGCTTAAGACAGGTTCCATATCTATAGCAAATAGAGTAGCTGTATTTTTTCTTTAATAGAGTCTTCTCCTTGGAAGATCGATCTTTATGCTCAGCTATCTTTATCCTCAACAGATAGTGATACATCAATTATTATAAGCGTATCTTATTCGCTGAACCGAATACACCTGCTTCTAAACATGCTGTTTTCCTTAACAACGCGCAGCCGCAAAATCGCTTCTTATTTATAAATTTTTATACCCGTAAAATCTGTTTTATGAAACTTAAATTATTACTCTGCTTGACCGTGCTGGCCCTTGCTTTTGCAATCCAACCGGTAAATGCACAAAAAAGAGGTTGGTCCCGGTATGAAAAACAGGAGCACAGAAATAATTTCCGCGATAGCAGGCATGATCACTACCGAGATCATAACCAGGGAACATACCGCAGGTATCACCGCGACTATAGCAGTTAAGGTTATTACAAAAAAATGCCTCCGGGCCAGGTAAAAAAGTATTACAGGAACCGCTATTCTTATTCCGGTAACCGCTATTAT
>DASVMC010000531.1:0-2039 GCA_036384555.1 Niabella sp.
TTATATATCAGGATATAATAAAGGGACTAAAATAGTTAAATATGATAAAGACCGGTTCTTGTTGTATGATATTCCTCCTCCTGCTCATAAGTATAGGCTGCGGGCATGTAAAAGATACGGAGGATAAACCTTTCTTAATACTTTCCAGGCAAGCGCTGAAAGATAAAATAAAAGGCGGTTGGGCAGGCCAGGTGATCGGGGTCACATACGGAGGTCCTTACGAGTTTGCTTTTCAGGGAACGTATATTCAGGATTACCAGAAGATGAATTGGGAAAAGGGGATCATAGCGCAAAATATGCGCAATAACCCGGGCCTGTATGATGATTTATATATGGACCTGATTTTTATGGATGTAATAGAACGGCTGGGTATTCAGGCACCGGCAGATTCATTTGCTAGTGCATTTGCGTATGCCGGCTTTCCGCTGTGGCATGCCAACCAATCAGCACGATACAATATTTTGAACGGGATCCGGCCTCCTGCATCCGGGCACTATAAAAATAATCCTCATGCAGACGATATTGATTTTCAGATTGAAAGCGATTTCTCCGGTTTAATGTGTCCCGGAATGCCTGGAACGGCCGCTGCAATTGATGATAAGATAGGGCATATTATGAGCTACGGCGACGGATGGTACGGAGGTGTTTTTGTCAGCGTTATGTATACATTGGCTTTTACAGATGTACCCGTAACAGCAATAGTGGAAAAAGCCCTGAAGGCCATTCCCGTAACAAGCAGCTTCCATCAGTGCATATCGGATGTAATACGCTGGCACAGTCAATATCCCGACTGGCATGATACCTGGTTTGCACTGCAAAAAAAATGGGCAGCAGATATTGGCTGTCCTGACGGGGTCTTTAACCCGTTTGATATTGATGCAAAACTGAATGCCGCTTATGTGGTAATAGCGCTTTTATATGGTAACGAGCAGTTTGATACTTCCATTAATATTGCGGCAAGGTGCGGACAGGATGCGGATTGCAATCCCTCAACTGTTGCGGGGATATTGGGTACAAAATTGGGATACGAGCACATCCCGGCTATGTGGAAAGAAGAATTAAAGCCAATAGAAAGTATACCGTTTAGCAATACATCCCTGTCGCTGCAGGATGCTTATGAAACGGGATACAAACAGGCATTGCGTACTATAGAAGAGAATGGCGGCATAATTAAGAAAGATACAGTATCTGTTCCTTTGCAGGCTATTGTTCCGGTAAAGCAGGAGCAGAGCTTCGGGGGATTGGAGCCGGACAGGATATACCCTTTTAAAGCGGGTACCGTACAGGATACTGCCTTTTCATTCCGGGGGAATGGGATCGTCATCAGGGGAAATGCGGTTTCCCGGAAAAAAACAGACACCGGCTATACACTCCGGGCAGTTGTGGAACTGGATGGTAAAACGCCCGATACCCTGTTACTTCCCGTCTCGTTTGTAAAAAGGCGGAACGAAATATACTGGAATTATGACCTGGATGACAGGCTTCATTCTGTCCGGATTCATATCCTGGACTCCTCAGCTACCTATGCATTACATATAAATGATTATCTTCTTTACACGAAAAAAAGCGCACCAGTCATCAGGTAGCCAAACGCATTTTATGACAAAAAAAATAATACTCCTTACCTGTTGCAGCCTTTTCCTTACTTCTGTTCGCAGCCAGGAGCCTGCTGATACGGTCATCAAAGTAATTCCGGAACCTGTATCTATTCAAAAACAAACCGGAGTATTTGAGATTCCCGGAACGGTTACAATTGACTGCCCTCAAACACCCGAAGTATCCCCGGTTGAACAGCTTTTGTACCGGCGGCTGGAAACAGCTGCGGGCATACATATAAACAGCGGCAAAAGTAATGCAGCGCAAATTACGTTACTGCTCAATAAGTATAAAGATACATTGCTGGGTGAAGAAGGCTACCGGCTTACAATCAGCAGCACAGCCATCCATATTGCGGCTAACCGCCCGGCGGGGTTGTATTATGGTGTGCAAACACTTTTGCAGTTGCTGCCGCCCGCCATAGAAAGTAAGGATAAGAGCAT
>DASVMC010000532.1:0-2460 GCA_036384555.1 Niabella sp.
AGCAGGCAATAAGCTGTTGATCTTAAAATAATATCAAATAATAAAAGAGCAAATGTTTAATTTATCTGGTAAAACGGCGTTAATAACAGGAGGAAATAAAGGTATAGGAAAAGGAATGGCACTCGGCCTGGCACAGGCGGGTGCAGATATCATTGTAGCTGCACGGAGCGTGGAGACAGGATCAGAAATTGAAGCTGAAGTAAAAAAACTGGGCAGGAAGTTTAAACATTATAAAATGGATGCTGCTGATCGGAACAATGTATACCATTTTATAAAACAGGTACTGGATGAAAATGAACGGATAGATATTTTGATAAACAATGCCGGAACCATTATGCGGAAGCCGGCCGCAGAACATCCGGATGCCTATTGGGATAATGTGCTGTCGATCAATCTGGATACTCCTTTTATACTGGCACGGGAATTTGGAAAGCATATGATAGAGAAGGGAGCGGGTAAAATTATTTTCACCTGTTCCCTGTTAAGCTTCCAGGGAGGAATCAATGTCCCCGGTTATGCAGCCAGTAAAGGGGCCTTAAGCAGCCTGGTAAAGGCCCTGGCAAATGAGTGGGCTTCCAAAGGTGTCAATGTGAATGGAATAGCTCCGGGATACATTGCAACAGATAATACACAGGCATTGCGGGAAGACCCTGATCGCAGCAAGTCGATCTTGGATCGTATTCCCGCCGGCCGCTGGGGTACACCGGAAGATTTTGCAGGTCCTGCTGTTTTCCTGGCTTCAGCAGCAGGCGATTATGTGCATGGAACAATAGTAACTGTAGATGGCGGCTGGATGGGCCGGTAAAAAATAAAAAATTAACCATAAATAGTAATTAAAAATGGAAATAAGATTCGGGCATAGCCCGCAGGAAACAAAAATGATGACCACTGAACAGCTCCGGGAAAGCTATCTGGTGGAGGAGTTGATGCAGGCAGACAAGCTGACCCTGGTTTATAGCCATTATGATCGGCTTATTGTGGGTGGTGTAAAGCCCGTCAGTAAAACCGTACTGCTGAAAAACGAAGAAGAATTGAAGTCTGATTTCTTTTTGCAACGCCGGGAATTGGGCGTCATTAACGTGGGTGGCCGCGGGTTTATTACGGTTGACGGTGAAAAATATTCTTTGGATAAAAAGGACTGTTTGTACATAGGCCGCGGGACAAAAAAGGTGAATTTCAGTAGCAGTGCAAAAAAAGACCCGGCAGTTTTTTATATTTTATCAGCTCCTGCGCACCAGGATTATCCTACCACCAAATACACAAAGGAGCAGGCCGCCCCGGTAACCCTGGGTGATATTGCCACTTCCAATAAAAGGACCATTTATAAATACATTCATGAAGAAGGTATTCAAAGCTGCCAGCTGGTAATGGGTTTAACAGTTCTGGAAACCGGTAGTGTATGGAACTCTGTTCCGCCGCATACCCATACCCGGCGAACAGAGGTCTATTTTTATTTTGACCTGCCGGAGGAGCAGCGCTTGTTCCATATGATGGGTGAGCCGCAGCAGACACGTCATATCATTATGAAAAATAATGAAGCTGTTATTTCCCCGCCGTGGAGTATGCATTTCGGCTGTGGCACGTCCAATTATGGTTTTATCTGGGGTATGGCCGGTGAAAATAAGCAATATACGGATATGGATCCGGCACCGGTAAATACGTTACTATAAAAACTGATGACGGCCATCTCAGACATAACAGAAGAAGGTCTGTTCCAGGAAGAGAAGGAACCAGTGCCCTTTTTTAGGAGAAGGGGGGTCCTGTTTGTGCTGATTGGATTGTATCTGGTATTGACCCTGCTGCTGTATTTTTTAACAATGGCTACTATGGACCGGCAAACGGTAGCACTGTATAGCCAGTCCGCAGGATATAATGAATTAAAAAGAGATCTTTTATTATTTCTTATTGTAGGCCTTCCTGTTCTGGGGTTTTTGATAGGGTTGCTGGTAACCCTGCTGCCTTATAAAAAGGAACGCTACTGGAAGAAGTATGTTCCCTTTTCGTTAATTACCATCTTAGGAACACAGCTTTTCCTGTTAGCAATACGTTTAACAGATTTTATAATATTAATGAATCAAAAATAGAAAGTAGTATTATGTCAAAAAAAATTGTTACGCTTGGTGAAATTATGCTGCGCTTATCTACGCCGGGTTTTGAACGGTTTGTTCAGGCCGATTCTTTTGATGTTACCTATGGTGGAGGTGAGGCAAATGTTGCTGTGGCGCTTTCTAACTACGGGTTAAATGGATATTTTGTTTCAAAAGTACCCGATAACGCAATCGGACAGGCTGCAATTAATCACCTGCGTCGTTATGGGGTCAATACAGATTTTGTAGCACGGGGAGGAGAAAGACTGGGGATCTATTTCCTGGAAACAGGGGCTTCCATGCGGGCCTCACAGGTGATCTATGACCGTGCCGGAGCTGCAATTGCAGACGCGGATGCCAGCGAATTTGATTT
>DASVMC010000533.1:0-2971 GCA_036384555.1 Niabella sp.
TTGCGGGTCAATTTAGACCGGGAAGTAAAACCCTGGCTGAAAATGGGGGTTTCCATGCAGGGGGTTCACACCGTATCCAATAATGCACGCACGGAAACCGACGGTGGCGCTGCCGGGGGAGTGACCAATGCGGCCCTTGATTTTGCACCGGTGTGGCCTGTTTACGATGCCAACGGCGTTTACTACAGGGATCTGAGTTCGCTGAATGGGAGTCTTGTAGATAATCCATTGGGAATTGCAAAGGAAATAACGGATCAGTACCGCGTGATCCGGTTGCTTGCAAATGCATACGCAGAAATCCAGTTTAGTAAGGACCTTAGCTTCAGGACCACTTTTGGCGCAGACCTGTTTAACAGTAAGTCGAATTACTACGCAACGCGGCTGATTGGTCTGGGTGCCAGTGTAAACGGTCAGGCCAGCATATCCTCCTACCAGAATATTAACTGGCTGAATGAAAATACTCTGAACTACAGGCATGTTTTTAACAGGCATAACATAAGCGCTTTATTGGGATATACCGGCCAGGCCTATCATAATGAAAATGTTGCGGCAGCTGCTTCTAATTTCAATAATGATTTTGCACTGTATAATAATCTGGGTTTAGGCGCAACCCTTTCCCAGCCGGCATCCGGTGCTGTTGAATGGGGATTGATCTCTTACCTGGCCCGCGTGAATTATGGGTATGATGACCGCTATTTGCTGACGGTAACTGCAAGAGCCGACGGATCTTCCCGGTTCGGACCTGGTAAAAAATATGGCTTTTTTCCTTCCGGCGCATTTGCCTGGCGCATATCAAACGAACCTTTCTTTAAAAGTATTGACTGGATGAGTGATGCTAAACTGCGTTTAAGTTATGGTGTTACCGGTAACCAGGCAATAGGCGATTATGGTTATATGGCAACGATCGTACGGAGTACGGCCATTCTTGGCGGAGCAAACCCCGCGATCCGGATCGGAGGGGTACCCAATATAATTAGCAATTATAACCTGGGGTGGGAAAGTAATAAACAGCTGGATGCGGGCCTGGACCTGAGTTTCCTGAATGACCGCATCCGGTTAACAGCCGACTATTATGTAAAAAACACCTACAACCTTTTGTTTTCGATCAATATTCCTCAAACTACGGGGTACAGCTCATCGCTGGCCAATATCGGGCAGGTAAGGAACCAGGGGCTGGAGCTGGCAATAGCCGCATCAGCCGGTACCCGCCGTGCATTTAACTGGGATGGAAGCTTTAATATTTCCTTTAATAAGAACAAGGTTATTAAACTGGATGGGCGCGAAGATTACCTTACGGGTACAGGTTCCGGTCACCTGCAGGTTTTTAATACTATCCAGCTGAAAGTAGGTGAGCCGCTGGGAAATTTTTACGGAAGGGTATTTGATGGCATTTTCCAAAACGAAGATGAGGTCAGCCATTCGGCACAACCCAATGCAAAGCCGGGCGATATCCGGTATAAAGACATCGACGGTGATGGTGTGATCAATGATAATGACCGCACTGTTATAGGCAACGGGTATCCGGATTTTATTTCAGGATTCAATAATACCTTTTCTTTTAAAGGCTTTCAGCTGAACGTCTTCTTTCAGGGTAGTTTTGGAAATGAGATTCTCAATTTTGGAAGATTTGATTTATACAACCTAAACGGTAATAATAACCAGGCCAAAGAAGTGGTAGACCGTTGGACACCCACCCATCCTTCGAACGAAATTCCGAGAGCAAACTCTTTAGGAGGGCAGAGGATATTATCGGGTTTTCAGATCGAAGACGGCTCTTATATCCGGTTAAAAAATATCGCCTTATCGTATTACCTGCCACAGTCGCTGATCAATAAGATCGGCGGTAAGTCTGTAAAGGTTTATGTATCGGCCCAGAATCTATGGACGGCAACCCAGTACAAAGGATATGATCCTGAAGTGAATTTTGCAGGATCTTCTGCTATCAGTCAGGGGATGGATTATGGAAGTTATCCGGCTGCCAAGACCGTTATTTTCGGAATCAATATAGGACTTTGACCGAATAAAAATTTTTTGAAATGAAAAAGTCAACTGAAAAAATAAGAATAATAATAATCGTTATAATAGGCGGTGTCCTTTTAAATGCCTGTGTACCCAGGCTGGATTTGAACCGGCTGGATACACAGTCCATAGGAACGTATTATAAAACAGCAGATGATGCAAACGCAGCAACCATCGCAATGTATGGTCAATTAAGAGATCTGTACAGGGACGAAGTGATCCTGACCCCTAATGCCGTGGCTGCCGATGAAGGAGTTCCTTTTTTAACCGGTAATGCAGACCGGTTGAGCTTATGGAATTATAACATTGTATCAACGAATTCGTTTACAGGTGGAATTTGGGGGCCATCTTACAGCGGCATACAAAGAAGTAATATTGTTTTAGCGCATGTGCCGGGTATTCAGATGGATGAAACGCTTAAGAAACAATACCAGGGAGAGGCCCTCTTTCTGAGGGCACTGCATTATTTTAACCTGGTGCGTTTTTACGGAGGAGTACCCATTGTAACCAGCGAAGTAACGGACCTGAATAATGTAAATGCGCCAAGAGCCGCCACAGAGGAGGTTTATGATCTGATTGTGTCTGATCTTACAACCGCTGCAACAAGCTTACCGGTTTCTTATTCAGGAGCAGATGCGGGCCGTGCAACAAAAGGTGCTGCATTGGGCCTGTTAGCCAAAGTGTTTTTAACGAGGGCCGGAAATGATGCCGGATCCCCCTATTGGAAGGAAGCAGCAACGTATGCAAAGCAGGTAATGGATATGGGGATCTATGATCTTTGGGATAATTATGCCGATGTATATGCACTGAAAAACCGCTGTGGCAAAGAGTCTCTTTTTGAAATATTGTACATCACCAATTTAATGGGTAACAATTTTACTACGGGGTATGCGCCAAGAGGTGCTCCCATTGTGCCCGGTAACGGAAGCGGTATTTTCCGGGTTACGAAGCA
>DASVMC010000534.1:0-9814 GCA_036384555.1 Niabella sp.
TGCAGGATTTTTAGGTTTAAATCCTCTCTACAGGAAATTAAAAATGGTAAGTTATTTCCTGATTTTAATTTCACGGACCAAACGCATTTTATAAAAGAGATCAAAAAGTTGTCGGGAGTTACACCAAAAAAATTGTCCAAAAATAAAAACGACCGATTTTTACTATTATCTGCTATTCCAAAGAAATAATTTTGCATCGTATTTTTTTAATACGATATAAAATGTATACAGATCAGGTAATAATAATAGGTGCTGGGATCGCCGGCTTAAGCCTTGCCATTCAGCTTGCTGAGAATAAAAAAGCCTGTATTGTGCTTGAAGAAAGGCAATTCTTTGACAGGGCCACCAGTGGTGTTAGGATTTCGGCTCAGGGTGTCCGGATTTTGGAGAAAATGAAGATAAAAAATATAGGAGAGCATACGGAGCGGACGATAATGTACTTTGGAAGCATTGTGACGAACTTTACTTTGGGTAATTCCGCAGGTAATAGCCCAGCGATTATGGTGACACGACTGGCAGTACATGAACAACTAATGGAGCGCGCCAAGCTGCTAGGAATAACCGTCGTTACCGGCTTCAGGGTAGTAGCTGTAAACGAATATCCTGGTGGAGTTGAAGCTACTTCTGAAGAAGGTCAGTGTGTTACCGGCAGGTTCCTTGTGGGTGCCGATGGTGTAGGCTCAACAATAAGAAAAATCCTGAATCCAGGACAGCGTTCCGGTAAAACTTATGCCGGTTACCTGGGTGTCGGATTAATAACTTCCTGCGATGAGAAGATAGAAATGTCCCTTTATCAAAACCCTGGAGATCGGGTGGGGGTTGCATCAATCGGAAAAATAAATTCCAATGACGCAAACAATAATATTTTCCTATGGACACATCTTTACATACCAGAGGGAGCGGCTAAAGCAATGACAAATGAAAAGGTTATGGAGATGCTTGTAACCAGGTCGCAGTACTGGACTCCGGCGCTGAGAAAGATATTTGAACTGTTTAGAGCGAGTCCTGACTTAATTATTGCTCACGGTCCGGTTTACAATGGCAAGATACCGTCTTCATGGGTTAGTAAAAATATGATTTTGATTGGCGATGCTGCTCACCCTTATGGTCCAGGCGGTCAAGGTATCAGCATGGCTTTGAAGGATGCTGAAGAATTGTGTAGCCTGCTTTGCAATAATGATCCAAGCGAGGAAAAAAAAACAATATTCCAGAAAGTTCGTTCTGCCGAAGCTAAAAAGTTTGGCGAAAGCGCAGAAATAAGGAATAAACCGGAGAAGCAAATTACTTCTCGTTGGGGCATCTTTTTCAGAGGCGTCATTATGAAACTGTATCATTTTTTCAATCGGGGAGGTTTGAAGTATTTTTAACGTTTGTTTTATTAAAACGCCAACGAGCGCGATAGATGATTCTACATAGGGGTCCCAGCCTTTTCACAGGTATTGGAACTTTGCCGGCTTTATGAGCAACGGTTGAGATATTTACACCATACCATTCCACCGTTATCAATAATACCACCTTTCATGTATTAATTGTCCAAGACTATCTGGGGTATGTTTTTATCAACGTTCAAAACGGGAATATATTGAATAAGCTTTTCCTTACCGCTGTCGGTAACACCGATTACGGCTGGCTTTTCAGTATTATTGAACCAGACAGATAATTTGTCAGTCAGTTTCATATTTTCTATCAGTCCGGCTTTAGCCGCGTTACTGCCTGCCGTTAAACCCACTACTTTTCCGGCCCTCCGGCTTGCCTCCAGGTTGAAACCAAGGTCAAATACTTTATTGATCTTTAAGGTATCCACCTTATAAAGCCTGTTGGTAAACAGTAGTTGTGTTAATTGCATATTATCTCCCAAATTGGCCTGTTCTATGGCAATTGCCGTAGATTGATCGCTGAAGGTATTAACCAAACCGCTGAATAGCGCATTTGAAAAGGTCATAGCGGGGCTACTTTGCTTGTATAATGAACGAAGAAGGTCGTCCAGCGATTGGTGGCTTTTCCCCCTTATTCGACTATCAAGCAGGAAAGCCAGTACAAGACCCCTGCGATAAGATAATAATTTCAATTCGCTGCTTTCCCAATACCTGCCGATAAGCTGCCGGCCGGGCATATCAAAATACGGGGATAAAAAGTAATCCTTTAAATAGTCATTTATTCTTGTCAGGAAATCCTGTTTTGAAATTAGGCCTGTCTGATAAAGTATTTTATAAGAATAATATTCGGTGAAGCCTTCACTAAACCATTTATATGGTTCATCCGGTTCCGGCATTTTCAGTCCTAATCCAAGCCAGTTATGAAAATATTCATGGGCGATCATGGGTAGCAGGTTACCGCCAAGGCCAAGATCGACGCTTTGAAAAAGGCTAAAAGCATGATAATACGCCGTACCGCCGGTATTGCCCTGATCATACAGGGGCAAGAACGTTGTAAAATAATAAGCAGGTCCCACATCTTTCCAGAAACGTCTTTCAGCAAGGATGATTTTAGTAATACTGGAGAAGGCATCCTCATCCGTAAATGCGGGTATACCTGTGAGCGCGACAACTATCCGGTGCCCATCAACTGTTGTGGTCTTAGACCGAAACTTACCCGCACAGAAGATGCTGTTCAGGAGGTTATCCAGGCTAACAACGAAACGGCCGTCTTTAGTATTGGAATAAAAGCTGTTACCAATAAACGCGTCTTTTCTAAAACCCTTATAGGTAAGGCGGCACCGTATATGCGTTGTATCGGCCAGTTCAGGATAAACCAACCCGCTGTAACCATCAAAATAAAAGAATTCAGGTTGAATGACCGGCCTGAAATAGAGTGGGTATTTTAAAGAGCCAGTCCAATCCTTATGTAGTAGATAACTAAAGACAACGGTGGTACCTGGCTTGTATAGAATTGTATAACTATAAGGTTTGTCTGTGTGGCAAATTCTGGTGTGGGAAGAAATAGGCTTAATATCGGATACTGCCTTATATAAACATTGCTGACTGGCCCATTCATTGGGCAGGTGAAGCGTGGTATTGCCGGCAGCATTTCCGGTAAAGGCAACTTTAACTATCAGTGTAGTCGAATCTTTTCTTGATAAAGTGTAACTAAGATCTGTTCCCTGCGCTTGGCAAGCCAGGAAAAGGAACATCATGGAAATAGATACGGATAGGAAAAAGGTTTTCATAATAAGGTCATACTGTTCTCTTTTGTGCAAATTACAACGTGGATGGCTACTGACCAAACTTGCTATTTCACTACATCTTCTCAGCCAGGTGCTGAATTTGGAATTTCCGTTAAAATTGGGATAAGAACGCCAAAGCTGAAGCAGAATTTCCTGGAAAAGGTCTTCCCAGGCATGTGCATCGCGCACATACAGGCTGCAGATCTTCTGTATGAGTAACTGATGGTCATTGATCAGTTGTACAAACTGTTGTTCGGTATCCTTTGATCTCAAATTTTCGGCATTTCATGTATTAGTCGCGATGAACATTCATAAAGTTACATTCTACAAAAAATAGTATAAGTAAGCCGGTACGCTATATTTTTGTGTTGCCAACTCTTTTCTTTCTCCTGCGTTCATCGCAATGTGGCAACATATTTGAGGCGCCAATAATATGCAGGTGAAATACATTTACGGTGTTCCCAAACAGGTCAAGGGTGGATATCATGATACAGAAAGCAGCAAATGCTTTAAGAAGCAGCAGGACGTTCGTCATGCATTTACTCTTTTAAAGCAGCGCTTCATCAATATCAACCATTGGAAGGAATATGCAGGGGAGGGAGGTGCCGATTTCCGACTTTTCGACCTTGAAGGAAAACCCGTTGACAGGCCACCTGTGGCAGGTGATTATATCCGCATTGATATTCCCGGGCCCGGAAATATTGAAGCCAAAGGATTCGATTGGGTACAGGTAAAAAAGATCAGTAGGGGATTTTTAAAAGAAAATGAAAAAGAGAATCTACTTATGGAATGTTCGCCGTCTGTTGATCCCACGCTGCCTGATCCGATACATATTGCGCATTTTTACAGCGCAGCAGCCACTTCCACTTTTATGATCTCCAGAACAGAGGAATGTATTTATGCCTGTATTTATGGCAGGAATGAGCAGCCTAATTTTAAAAATGCCGGGATACCGGACAAATTTAGAAATGGTGTTATCGCAATTGGGGGAATAGTAGGCATATCCAAAATGGAATGGAAGTCTTTAACAGAAGGATTGCTTGGTAAGAACGATGTTACTTAAAAAATTCTCCATAAATGAACACTATTGGGAATCATTTTTACTAACTGCCGGTTTGCAAACTTTTTGTCTGGATGCAAACTGCAAGCGAATTTATGTTCTGAAACAGGATCGCTATCTTATGGATTAGACAGATCACTTTCGGTATGCATCGCGCAAAGCCATGTCCCGGTTTCTTTTACCCAGGTTGAAGTGCAAGCGCATTTCATCGGATTTCCATCATAATCCAATTCAATAAGGTAGGCGATCAGCGCGTGATCTTCCCCGGTTTGGATCTGTTCTTCCGAAATTTTTTTTACGGTCATTGTCTTATTGCGGCCCTGCTCAAACATTTTTTTAAACCCGGGTTCATCAACGCTCATAACTCCCTGCCTTCCTGCAACGATGCAAGGAAATTTTGTCAGATTTTTCACCGTTTCATAATCTTTACCGGTCATCGCATTCCAATATTCCTTTTCGAGGTTCAAAATTTTACTTTTCATAGTAATTATTTTGTTTTAATCTCAATATGACAAAAACCAAGCCTAAAGAGCCAACTTGCATATACTCTGGAAAACTGACTAGTGGTGAAAATTGCTGACAAATCAGCAAAGAGAATAAAAAGTCGGAGATTTTGTTAAAACGTTCCTTAATAAGGGTACTGCTGTATCAATATACTTCTGAATTTTGCCGTACAAGCAAATAGTATAAGCATTATTTTTCCATAACGATCAGGCTCTGTAAAAACAGAAGAATAAATTCCGGACATAGGCGGGAAAGATTATTAGTGCGAATGGATTGTTTTATTCAATTGTTATTTTCATATTTTTTGCATCAATATAAAGTATTTTTGGAGAAAATATCTTGTTTCCTAACATTCCGGACATTCCAAAAAATTTCATTAAATAATATTGAGTTTTTGAATACCCTTCTACATAGATAATCTCGTGAAGAGGAATTTTTTGTTTGAAATACAATATTTTCATTTGTTCGGCAGTATAAATTGTAAGCAACAGGCTGAGTACATGTCCGCAAGGATACGATCATTACGGTCCCCGTGTTCGCAATGAAAAGTTCTTTCGTAAGTACCAAAAACTTAAAGTAAATCAAGAAGGCGAATTAATACGCATGGCTTGGCAATGGAAAGTTTCGGAGCATTACAGTAATGCTCAAATTATTTCAAAGCTTGCATCGTATGGTTTAAAATTATTACCACAAAACTTAGTAAAATTGGAGAAACCCTTTTTATTGTGAGGTGAACATAAATAAATTACTTGGTGTGCCAATGAAGGGGAATCGCGAGCCTCTGGTGAGTGAAGCAGATTTTATTAAAGTGCAACAATTATTGGATGGAAATCCATCTGGATATCAACATAAAAAAGACCAGGAAAATAAATGGCTTCGTTCTTGTAACTTATAATATATCAAAGATATGAAGAGAACAAAAAAAGGAATTTTCATTTTTCAGATGAAAATTCCCTTTCTGTAGAGCGGACTGGAAAATTAGCGAACTTAATTGTTGAGGATTTTTTGAAATTTTGTGAATTGCTGGACTGTTAAAATGGCGATAGTGAGAGCAAAGAACTTTAATAAACCCGCTGCTGCGTGTACTCACCGACCGGGGCACAGAGTTTAATGGGCGGGTTGAGCATCATAAATATGAACTTTATTTGGAAATCGAAGGTATTTGGTCACAGTAAAACTAAAGTCTGTCATCCTCAAAGCAATGGTATTTGCGAACGCTTTCATCTGACGATCCAGGATGAATTTTATGCGGTCAATTTTCGAAATAAAATTTCATTGTTTGTCTGAGATTCATTTATTAACAGAGGTTGTTTTTACAATTGAATAATACAGCCGTTCCAGGAGACGCATGTCTTTGGTTATAATAAGCGCCTGTGCTTTTAGCCCATTCTTATACTGAATGGATCTGTCCTGATTCGTACGCAACCCCTGATCCAGCCGTACAGTTCCTAAAAAAGCGCTGTCTATGGATATGTTAGATATATAGTTTAAGGTGCCGGGTATAAAACCTGTTTCCTGGTATGGGTAAGCGTCCAACCGTAACTGAACCTTCATTCCTGTGTCTACTTTTCCAAAATTGTTTTGTGATAATCGTATTTCAGCATAGTATTTACTATCCAGTGGATTTACGTACCCCAGCAATTTACTCTGCTCTATAAATTGATTTTGCTGAAGAGGTAATGCAAAAACCACTGTACCCTCGGCAGGTGATTGAAGCGTGTATTGCCGTAACCACGCAGCTACATTACTCTTCAGGGTTTGCAAAGCCTGTTCAAAGGTTTGCTGTTGCTGCAGGATATCATGATTCAGCTGGTCAATTTCCTTTTGCTTATCCCGTATCTGGTTTTGTTGTGACAGCAGGTTCATATCCATCTGCGGGTCTGCTTTTTGCTTGTTCAACAAAGTACTCTGTGCCTGGCGGTATTCTTCTGCAGAAATTACTTTCTCTTTGTAAAGAAGCTCGTTCATTTCAAAGGTTTTTTTGGCCAGTTCGTTATCCTTTGCTGTAAAGTCTTTTTGCTGGGTTACTTTATCCTTCATATTCTGGAGTGATGTAATATCATTATGCAACAGCACTTTCCTATTGGAATAAAAGCCATTTACCAGGTAATCATTATACTGCAGTAAAGCTGTATTAAAAGTTTGATATCCCGTTTGCAGTTCCCCCAGGCCGGTAAAGTGCTTGTGAAATAAGGAAGCGATCAGGTAAGGCCGCCCACTGCCCAACATTTTTACACTGCTATCCAGCCTTGCTGCCAGGTCGATCACTTCCCGGGTATCAGCATTGGACTCAATCCACCCTAGGATCTCGCCCTGCTTTACCTGCTGATTGTTTTTTGCAAACAAAGCGGTCAGTTTCCCGGTTTGTTTGGGAATGATCTCTTTGGGTGCATTCTGACCCGTCAAAACAGCAGTAGCTTCGATGATGTCAGGATATTTGATAAACCAGGTGCCCGCTGTAAGTAGTAATAATAGAACAAAAAACAGGAGTAAGGCCCACTTTTCATAAAAATCGGGCTTTCGGCTGATGATCTCCTGGGCTATGTCAGAACGCTCCTGGAACGTCTTATTAAACGTGACCGCTTTTAAACCTTCATGGGATAATTCTTCTATAGTTGAAGCTGGTTTACTCATAGATCTTAATTTTAATTGCCCAGTTCCAATTGGTTTTTCACCAGTTTATAATAATTACCTTTTAAGGCAGAAAGTTCTATATGTGTCCCTTCTTCTACAATCCTGCCCCGGTCCAGTACTACAATTTTGTCGGCATTTTTTACGGTGCTGAGCCGGTGCGCCACAATAACCACCGTCCTGCCTTTAAAAAAACGTTCCAGGTTTTCGATAATCTCTTTTTCATTATTTGCATCCAGCGCGTTGGTTGCTTCATCGAAAAAAAGATAAGCCGGATCTTTATATATAGCACGGGCAATCAGTATGCGCTGACGTTGTCCCTGGCTGACACCTGTTCCTTCAGCACCCAGCTTTGTATAATATCCGTTGGGTAATGATTCAATAAAAGAATGAATGTTCGCAATCCGGCAACTCTTTAAAAGCCGATCATAGTCAATATCTTCATTGCCTACGGCTATATTCCGGGCGATCGTATCATTAAAAACATATCCATCCTGTAGTACAGAACCACATTCGCTGCGCCAATAGGGGTGACTGATGAAGCTGAATTTTAAACCGTCTTTATTACTCAGTGTAGATGAGCCTACCCTTATTTCTCCTTCGTACTGATCGTATATTTTTAACAGCAATTTGACCAGTGTGGTTTTCCCGCTGCCGCTGATACCTACTATTGCCGTCACTTTATTTTCAGGGATGAGCAGGTCGATATTTTCTAAAACGGGTTCATTTCCAGCACCTGGATAGGTAAAGGAAAGCTTGTTAATCGTGATGGATTTATTTTCCGGCAGCTGACTGATATAGCTTTTTTCCGGATCTTCTTCATCAGCCAGCTGATGAATTTCGTTCAGTCGTTCCATACTGATTTTGGCATCCTGCAGGCTTTGAACAAATCCCACCCATTGCTGTATAGGGCCACTGAGCTGACCGATCATATACTGTACTGCCAGCATGGCGCCTAATGTAAGCTTTCCGTCAATGACCAGCTTCGCTACAATAAAACTAATAGCAATGCCCTGTAAACTACTGATAAAGGTGGCTCCGGCAGATTGCACCTGACTGTAGTTCAGATTTTTAAATCCCAGTTTAAATACATTTGCCTGTATATTCTCCCATTCCCAGCGTTTTTGCTTCTCTGCATTATTCAGACGAATTTCCTGCATACCCTGGATTAATTGTAAGGTAGTGTTATTCTCTTTGGCAGAAAGGTGGAAGGTAGCGTAATTGAGCTTTCGCCTGATACGCATAAAAAATTGTACCCATACAAAATAAATGAGACTGCTGATACAAAATACGAAGAACAGTTCTACACTATATATCATCAATACTATAGCATATACAATAAAATTAAAAAAGGAAAAAACGGTATTTAAGGCTGTGCCAGTCAGAAAACCTTGTATGGTGCGATGATCTCCTATGCGTTGTAAAGTGTCGCCTGTATGATGCACGTCAAAATAGGAAACAGGAAGCCGGGTAAGTTTGATCCAGAAATCTGAAAGGATCTGTATATTCAGAATGTTGGATATGCGTAACAACAAACGACTGCGTATAAAGCTCACGATCGTCTGACTAAAAGTAAGCATTACCTGTGCCAGTAATACAATAACCACGTACTGAAGGTTCTGTGTATTAATGCCTGTATCCACAATACTTTGCGTCAGGAACGGGAAAATCAGCGATAGTAAGGAGGTGATCGTTAAAGCAATAAATACCTGGATGATCTGCCACCGGGCTGTAAGCAGGTATTTCGAAACAAGCGACCAGTTCAATTTTTGCTCTCGCTCGCTTTCCTGTTGGTAAAAAACAGGTGTAGGCTCCAATAATAAAGCGACACCGGTATCTTCGCCCTCATCACCTTTGGAGGCAGCCCAGTATTTCAAGAATTCAGGTATTGAGTAACTGATCAATCCCTTGCCCGGATCCGCGATGTTCGCTTTTTTTCCCGTAATATTGGTAAGTACAACGAAATGATTCTGGTCCCAATGTAAAATAGTTGGTAAGGGTGCTTCGTCTAATTGCTGTAATGTTATTTTTACTCCTCTGGTACGGAATCCTATTTTTTCAGCGGTATCGCTGATGCCTAATAAAGAAACCCCTGTTTTGCTGAATCCGGCCATTTGTCTTAATGTATCAGCATTAAAATGTTTTCCATACGATTTGGCAACCATCCGCAGGCAGGTGGGGCCACAATCCATAGCGTTTAACTGTTTATAGAAGGCAAAGCGTTTGTTCCGTATTTTCACTGGTTGTTGTTATTTGGTTTTTCAAACGTGCATGATTTTTAATTAGTACTTTTTGAAGATACAATAAATTAACAATCGCTGCATTCCTGCATTTTTATAATTGTTATGCCAGTTTACAAAATAAAAAGAATTTTTTTGAAATCCTTATTTTCGTTTATCTTTAAAAGGTAAACAATTTGGAAAACTATTGCCTATAGTCTTTTCTAAAATATTTAC
>DASVMC010000535.1:0-11915 GCA_036384555.1 Niabella sp.
CCTATTCAAGACGGCCGGTAACATTAGCCTATTACACCTGTTTTCATGAGGTCAAAAACGCTATTGCTTTTGAAAAGCAAATCAAGGGATGGACCAGAAAAAAGAAAGAAGCATTAATGCAATCCAATTGGGACACATTGAAGCTTTTGTCCAGGAATTATACGCAGTATGGTCGCCCTTCGGCACGCTCAGGGTGACAACTGAACTTTCTGTCATAGTGAGCCTTGTCATAGTGAGCCTGACGAACTATGATTGCGTTTGTCGCCCTTCGGCACGCTCAGGGTGACAACTAAACTTTCTGTCACAGTGCGCCTTGTCATAGTGAGCCCTGTCATAGTGAGCTTGTCGAACTATGATTACGTTAGCCGCCCTTCGGCACGCTCAGGGTGACAACTAAACTTTCTGTCATAGTGCGCCTTGTCATAGTGAGCCTGTCGAACTATGATTACGTTAGTCGCCCTTCGGCACACTCAGGGTGACAACTGAATTTTCTGTCACAGTGCTTATTGTCATAGTGAGCCTGACGAACTATGATTGCGTTAGCCGCCCTTCGGCACGCTCAGGGTGACAACTGAATTTGCTGTCATAATGAGTCCTGTCATAGTGAGCCTGACGAACTATGATTGCGTTAGTCGCCCTTCGGCACGCTCAGGGTGACAACTGAACTTTCTGTCACAGTGCTTATTGTCATAGTGAGCCTGACGAACTATGATTACGTTAGCCGCCCTTCGGCATGCTCAGGTGACAGCTGAATTTTCTGCCATAGTGAGCCTGTCGAACTGCTGACGACCTATATCATTCGACACCTTAAGGTGACAGCAAATTTTGCTTTACAAAATGCCGGGTCTGCAAGGCCGCCTGCTGGCGGCCCTTTAAAGTAGCCAGCTTATACGTCGCTACCTGCTGCCGAGCAGGACCACAATGGTCCATACCGGCCAGCACATCCAGCTCCATGTTTTGCAGCAGGCTCATTTGCCGCGTGGCAGGGGCTGCCGTCTGCATCAGCCCCTGTATAAACGCCAGCTTTTGGTATAGCCGGTTATAGCGCTCCTGCATACGGCTAAGCAGTAAACCAATGTGCAGCGCATCTGCCGCTGCTTTGCGGGCGTGCGCGTTCAATACTTTTTCCACCTTTAGCAGGTGTGCCTGCTGGCGGCTGTTTAACGGAGTGCCCGGTATTGTTTTTTGCAGTGGTTTTTGCTGCAGCTGCAATTGCAGCTGCGCCAGCTTTAAGGTGGCTTTGGCCGGCAGGTTGCGCTGGCCCTTTTCATACATACACAGCATGCTGGCAGATATACCCAGCAGGGCCGCCAGCTCCCGCTGGGTCAGTTGCAGTTGGGTCCTGATCGTTTTCATATTTCTTATAGGTTTAGAGTGGTTTTGCCCTTATTTTTTTTAGCCTGTGTAAACAACAGAACGTAAATTTTTCAAAAATTCACACAGGCGCCGTTCACATTTTGTGAACAGGATTTTTGTAAACAAATGAATTGCTCACAGTTTTCTTGTTCACAAAACCGGAAAGAGGAATGCTTGTGTAAGCTGCTGGCCTGTTTTTTTTGAGGGTCATACCTGGTTGCTTTTGAGGGGTTATTAATGGTGCGGCAGGCTGCCCCGCCGCTAACCTCTAAATTATTGTAGAATAGCCTTTTGTAAATAGCAATTTGATGTAGATTTTATCATTATTCTTATAAAAATCCTGTTAGTTGCTGAGAATAAAGGTGGGGAATGCGCAGGCTTGCACAATTGGGCGGTGGAATGAAACGGCTTCGTTCTTCTAATTCCAGTCAACAATATATTGCTGTACCTGCAGTAATTTACCGGTTATTATATCTATCATGTAGATTTCTACATTTGGGGTTTCATCACCCACCAGCGGTATTTTGTATTCGCTTTTTACCATCCACACAATACGTCCCTTTACCAAATCCCGCAGGTCTTTTGTCTGCTCGTATTTTTTATATTCTTCATTCGAAATACGTGCCTCGTACCAGCCCACCGAAACCTTATAATGATTCAGCGGGCGTTTTATTTTTAATTGTCGGGCTATTTCAAGGGCTTTATAAGATGTAATTGGTTCAAACCGGTCAATTCCGCGCATGTCAAAAAGCCCTTCCGGTACAAATCCAGACATTAGCGTACCGTTTTCGTGAATGTAAAACTTTATTTCCACCGAATCGCCTTTAATTGCTGGGGGCTTAAAATAATACCGGAAGCAAAACATTTCCGGCTCAAAAGGCAGCGGTTTGTCAAAAGCACTCATAATGCCTCCACCCGGAGCCTTCAGTGTTCTGTAATAGCTACGGGCAGAATCTTTAGTTATAAACGGCAACATTGCAGCTCCGTAGTAAAGTCGTACAATGCTGTCGGCCACAACACTGTAATTGGCATATGCTTTCTTATTAAAAAATTTTGCAGAATCCTTTTGTGCATAAATACAGTTGGCTACTGTCGCAAAAAAGCAAAACAATAGGAAAAGAAATTTTCTCATAATAGCATTATCATTTAGTCTAATTTCTCCTCAAAATAATCCCCTGCCAGGCAAATTATCCGTCTCTCTTCGTCTTATACTTAGGCCGGTCTTCTGCGGCCAGCAGCAAGTCCGGCTCAATGGTCTGTTGGTCAGCCGTCTGCACATTCAGACGGCGTTTCAGGTAATCCCTTAGCTCGGCATCCGTACAATACACATAGCAGCCCTTCATACCGCGGGTCATTAATACACGATAAGTATTTTTAATTATTGCCCGTAGTAACTCCTGGGTAGCTGCCGGATCTTCCTTCATCAGTTTTTTATACCCAAAAATTGATTTATCATCTTTCGAGCGTTTGGTGGGGTTCACCATTACCACCCCATTGCGATAAATTAAATCATCGCCAATGATAACGCCTATATAATCCACTTCCAGCCCCTGGCAGGTATGTATACAACCCACTTCCTTTACAGAGCCGGAGTCAACAATCCATTTGGAACCATAACTGCTCAGGTTCCACTGCAGTTGAAAATCATACTCAGGAAAAACAATATCATTGGCCAGCGGTACTTTTTTACTCTTCCAGTCCCAGCAGTAACCGGCCACCAGCCTTGCGTTGTTATTTATCTTGTTCTTTTCAAAAATAAGGTCCCGCAGTTCGCTGGGGCTATCCATTACTTTAAACTCAAAATCGAAGCCGGCTGCATCCAGCGCATAATTGGCCGTATCCCGCTTTTGCAGCACATCATCCAGCCAGGCCAGGTATCCGTCAGATCCGTTGCAGCGAAACTGTGAGTCCAGCTTTGTTTTATATACCCGCGCCCCGGCATCTTCGGCAAACTGCGCTATACGCTCCGCCGTTCCATAATCATCAATATGTACCCGCTGGTCGCCATCTATAAAAAATACAGAGAATGCAGCCGTGTTAATGATCTCACGTATCTGGTTATCCCCCTGTTTTAAAAAACCGGTTTTTTCCGTAAGCCGGTGCGATTCATCTACAATAAGGGCCGCCATGGCGTTTTTAGGAGCCCGCATAAAGGAGCCCGAACCTACAAACAGGTTCTTTAGCTCCGTCAGGCGTCGCACATCCTGCAACTTGCTAAAATACACTTCCCTTGGGGCGCTGGTTTTTGTTACATATTGCGTCATCAGCCCCCGCTTGTTCAACTCTACTAACAGGTTTATGGCCACTACAGATTTACCGGTGCCTGGTCCCCCTTCTACGATCAGCACATTTTTGTTTTGGGGGTTGGAGTGTTTGGCCAGGTGCAGCGCCTGCTCATACACCACCTTCTGATCATCGATCATGATAAACTCCTTATTACCCTTCATTATCGACTTCAGACTGTTTGCAAGGGTTTTGGAGGGGCGTATTTTACCGTTATCAATGCGGGCGATGATGTTGGTAGTATCCCCGTACTTCATAAAGCGCTTTATAAAGGCGCGTAGCTCCAGCGCATCCGGTTGCAGAAACACAGGGGCCTTGTCAATATAATAGCTGTAAAAATTATTGGTTATCACATCATCCGGCGCATAATTGTGCAGGTAGGCACAGGGGTGCAGGTTAATATGCTCTTCCTCCACCGTGGCGTTAAAAGATTGCAGCAGCGCCGCATAGGACCATGCCTGGTAGGAGGGATGGCTGGTTGCGCTGCGGCCCCTTTTATATTCGGTTTCTATAACACCATCCTGGTCCGTAACCCACGCCTTAGACCATTGCTTCAGCTCTATAATAATTACATTTTCCTGCTTCCCGTCCGTACCGGATATAATAAAATCCACCCGTTTGCAGGTTTGGGGTATGTGGTATTCTACTGAAATACCGCAGTTCTCCGGTATTTCCCTATCATGCAGCACCGTATCCATATACGCCAGGGAGTTTTTAAACGCCTTAAGCTCACTATCGCCAATTTCCTTACCCGTTTTTTGGCGTATAGCCCCGGCAATAATGGTATCAATGCTATTGGTAAGCACATCATTACTAAACGCTTCTTTGGTACGCTGGTATACAATCATGCAGTTTGTGTTTTTACAAAAGCACTATAGTTCATTATATTTTTTGGCCGTGCCTTTGGCCTTATCCACCGGGTATTTTTTATCGTTAGCGGCTATTTTTTCCAGCAGTATCTCTTTTATATCAAAGCCATATTTGTTGGCCAGCAAAAAGGCAAAGGCCAGCACATCCGCCAGCTCCTCCTTTACCTTATCCCGGTTGGCAGCCTCCGGTTCTTTCCAGAGGAAAAGCTCCAGCAGCTCCCCTGCTTCCACGCTTATGGCCAGGGCCAGATCCTTAGGATTGTGGAACTGCTCCCAATCCCGCGCATCCCTAAAGGCCAGGAGCCGTTGCATTATGATGTCAATATCCTGCATATGGTCCCGAATTTAGCAAATTTTGAAGATAAACCCTTGCAAAAGGGATGTTGGCAGCGTCTTTTAGCTAGTTAATGTACAAATATTTTTCAGGTTTTACTCTGCGAATTTGGAAACCAGGTAGTTTACAAACGCGCTGCAACTAATAAGCATATAAACAGCGTCCGCCTGACCTATAACGACATTGTTATCTAACAATTTATGCCGTATGCCATCAGCATCGCTTGTATAACCATATAATTTCTCAAAACTTTCTTTTAAAGCCTTGTGTAGAGAATATTTTGTTTCAATTACCTTAAGAGCTGTTCCTAATGTAGCTTTAGGCTTTTCAGCAATAATGCTTGCTACACTTTCAACAGCACTAATAGATTCTTTAATTGAATTTCGATAATCAGGATTTGTTTTACTAGAAAGCAATTCTATAGCTACTTTTAGATGTAATTTGGTTCCCGTAAATTTATCTGATGTTGCGAGTGCAGTTGAAATGCTATCCATTTCCTCTTGGGTTGTAATCGGAACAACAGATTTATTAATCAATCTGTAGCCCGAAAGACCTTTTTCTAATATTGAATTGATAGACTGTTCAAACAGCTCGATATCGTAGTCATTATCCAAATAATCATTGGCTGCAATAAATTCAATCAGATTATAAACCTCGAACCACGACATTTTGAAAAAAGTAGCCTCTAGTGCATTAACAAAAGCATTCATGAATTGTGGAAATTCATTTTGATTGCGCCCCAAAAAATCGCCCCAAAGAGATTTTAAAAAAGTCTTATAATCCGAAGCGAACAATTTTATTGACCCACTTTTAGACCCAAAAAAACCAGTAAAAAGTTCATTCCATAATTTCATCAATAAATCGGCGTCTATTGAATCAATTTGGAGTACTGATTTAGGAGTGGTAAAACCAAGTCGATCAGAAAATTTCATTAAAAGAATATTTACATTAGAATAATATAGGACTTCTATACTATCAAAATTAACGGCAAATCCAATTTATAAATTGAGATAATTCCAATTCAAAAGGTATTGGTTCCCCATTACTGTATTGCTCTCAACTTATAGCATATATCAAATGTCATTTCTAATATTTCAAAGGCATTTAAATCTATTTCTTTCGAATCAGGCTGTTCAGTTTCCGTTGCTTTTATGAAATTTAGAGCAGTTGGTAATTGATCTCTGTGATCGTTGCTAAGATAACGATAATGCACATAGGCATTTTGCTCTTTTAGAAAACAACAACAATTTTCGGTCTTTGGATATTTTAGCTCTTTTTCAATTTTCTCATTGACTATAGGGAAAACAAAAGGTAAGCAATAAGATATTATTTGATGTTTCCCTGAATCGTCAAGAAGTTGTAGATCGGAACTGTTTACTGTTATATTTAGAGGGGATAATTTGTTTACTAATTTATGCAATACATTTTGTACGTCATCAAATGTGCCATAAAAGTTTTTCAAAAAGTAAAAAAATACAACTATCGGGAATTCCACAGATGTTCGGGGATATTTCGAAAAAAAATAGAATTTATGATCCGGAATTGCTAAAGGGGGATAATTTAAAAGCATTCTTAAATTCAATAAATTGGCTGACAGTAATGCATTTATCAAGGATTTTACAAGTATAAAAAATCGGTGATATGAAATATCGATATCGCTTTCTGTGTAAGAATATATCCTTGCATTTCCCTCAAATGATACTTTTCGCAATATCGCTTTTATCTTTTCTTTGATATATTTAGTATTATTAAAAGTATAAGGAGTCAACGTGTAAAATTTATCCGCATATCCAGCAAAATCCACATCTTGTCCATATTTATGATGAAAAATTTTCTTTATGTTAGCCAAATCACAAACAAAAATAACTTTACTAAACCCAAATTTATTTTTATAATCAATCTTATCATAATGTGCACTAAAAATATTAAACAGCCTAAATATATGCTCTGGGTCCAAGCGGTCCAAATCATCAACAATTAATATTGACTCAGCGCCTTTTTTCAATGCAACTTTTTCGACTAATTCTTTGATAAGATTTGTGATTGCATCAAGTTCTCTATCGGACCCTTTTTGATTTTCAGTATGATTTAAAAAGTCAAGTATGTATTTGGCCTCAGTACCTTTAACTTTTTCAGTATATCGATCATATTGTTCTTTTATTTGGTCAACAAGATCAACTGCTGATTTACCAATTTTACCACATTGCCTTATTATCGATAAAAGTAGTGGAGTAATTTTAAACTCCTCCAAAAGCATCATTTGACTCATAAGCAGTGGAGAAAATGTTTCATCCTCAACTTCTAAATCATCTTTATATTTCCCCATCAATTCAACAAGGATATCATACTTAATGAGTTCAAACACATCTTCATTAGGCGATACAGAATAGTTAACAGGGAATAATTTTATAGTTAAAAATCTCTCTTGTTTTTTTTCAAAGAAGTCATGTAAAAATGTTGATTTGCCGGTGCCAAATGGCGCTGTAAATATGATTCGCTTATTGTCTGATTGTTCTAAATGCCCCGTAAAATCTTCGTATATACTTTCGAAGTTAATTTTGATTGTTTCCATAAGCAATATTGATAGTAGTTATTATTTCTTCCCCGTCACCAGCAACTCACACACATCCACATCCAGCACCTCTGCAATCTTAAATAAGGTTTCGACCGTAGGCTGGTTGTCATTGGTGCACCATTTAGAAACAGTCGTCCTGCTTACACCCAATTCTTCAGCAAGCCATATATTGGACTTTTCATTTTCCAACAGGACTATTTTTATCCGGTTATAACGTTTCTTTTGTGTGGTCATGGGCAGTATTTACATTACTAACTAACAAAAAAGCAGGCACTTATCATTTCCAATAAAAAAATCATGCAGAAATTTTTAATTTTGATGATTTTAAATGCATTTTTGTTTATATTTGGACTATGAAATCAAATAAATCTTATGCTTTTTGATGATACATAGGTTTAAGTTATTTTGCGAACACATAAGTGTTTGCTTTATTGATCTGGCTTTGAGAACTACGACCTTTCAACGACTCCGGAAAAATAAGGTAAACGCTCACTCTATAGCGTGGGCGTTCTTATTTGGAGTCAGGGTGTCGTAGCCCTTCAAAGCCGATAAGGACCAACCCACGCTTCTTTATGCGTTGGGTGGCCCAAGGGTTTACAAAACTTTTAGTTGCTAAAAAACACATCCCTATGCACGCCGTTACTACACCTGTAAACACCCGCACTTTTAACGGGAAGCCGGAGGGGCTGCTGATCTGTAAGAGCTGTTTCGGCTGCGCTCAACATGACGGAAGGATAATTACGGTTCCCCTGGAAAGGCGCACCTTCGTCAGGCTCACCCTTCGGCAACCCTTCGACAGGCTCCCTTCGGCAAGCTCCCTTCGGCAACCCTTCGACAGGCTCAGGATGACAATAGGGTTTTTTTGGGACATGGTAGCTTGTCCGCACTTGCAGAACCACAACCTTCAACAGGCACCGCTAGACAGGCGCACCCTTCGTCAGGCACACCCTTCGGCAAGCTCAGGGTGACAGACAATAGGGTTTTTTGGGGACATGGTAGCTTGCCCGCGCTGGCGGGAACCATGACCGGATCGTCACCCTGAGCGGATTCCGCTGAAGGCGGAAGGAGCCGAAGGGTCTCCTCGATTTGAAAAAGCTGTTTCGCCTGCGCTCAAAATGATGGAAGCAGCATTACGGTACGGCTCCCTTCGACAAGCTTAGGGTGACAGTATAAAACTCCGTTCAAAAAAATAACCGCATGAAAAAAGCAAAAACCACTGCACCAACCCGCTGCACACCGGATATGAAATGGCAAACCGGGCCTTATGAGCGGTTTGCCCGGTACCACTTTACACTGCCGTACCAGTTCCTGCTGCTGTGCCGGCTAATGGAAGTGACCCCCGAAACAATACTGCTGGATTTTATGGTTAACCTGGGCTGCGAAAGCCGCAACCGGGAGGGGAGGGAGGCCGCGCGGCAGCACCTTATTGATTACTTTATTGCCCATGGCTATGGCCAGCAATATTATACACCGGAGCAAATTAGCCAGGTGTTTAAAGAAATGGATGCCGTTGGTCTGCTGTTTCCGCAGGAGGATGATACCCTGCTGGATGCCTACGTTCTATGGCGGGAGAAACACCAGCGCTCCTGGTTTCAGAAATGGTTTCAAAAGCCCCGGCGCCCCCTGCCTGCTTCCGCACCTAACCCGGATCTGTGAGGTCTTTGCTCCGCAGCATACCTCCCTAACAGATCTTTTTCCCGGCTCTGACAAAGCAACCACCAACCCGGCATTCCTGCCGGGTTTTTACCCGTTACCGGTACTGGTATGGGGTATATCATTGCCCCACCTGAAGCAGCAACAGGAAAAGCAAAACCGCCGCGCCGGGCCCTGGGCGTGCTAACGAAGGCCGGCCAAACAGGCATATTGTTTGTGGCTTTTACGGGGTTCCTTATTTGTACAACTATAAAATAAACACATTATGAAAACAGCCGGTACATTAACAGCACTTTTGAATGACTGTGCCGCCACCTGCGATCATTGTGCAGCGGCCTGCCTGCAGGAAGCACAGGTAGCGCACTTAACGGACTGTATACGAACGGATATAGCCTGCGCGGCCGTTTGCCGCACTACTGCCCAGCTGCTGGAGCAGGGCATTGCTGAAAAAACCGCCCTGCAACTATGTGCAGCAGTATGCAAACTTTGCGCTGACGAATGCAGTAAACACGACCACGACCATTGCCGGGCCTGTGCCGCAATTTGTACGGAATGCGCTGCGGAGTGTGCACAGGGGGCTGTGTTATAGCTGCGCGGTAGCTTTTATAAGATACGCTGTTTTTATTCTTAAGCACCCGGACAGTTACGGGCATTATAATTAACGTCCTTTGCAAAGGCAAAAGGAGCGGGCTGTTGTATGTAATAAAAAACGGGGTTTATTCTATATTTCAGCTATTTTTAAATAAGAAAAATCAACCTCATTAAAAACAATAAAAGCCCACTAAAGCTTATACCAAAACTTTTAAATAATGAGTAAAGGACTGGATGCAGAACAGGTGCGGGAATATTACCGGCAGCTGGACAATGATGAGCTGATGCGTATTGCCCTGCACGATGCCGCAGGGTTAACACCGGCAGCACAGGGAATAATACAACAGGAAATTGAAAACCGCAAGCTAGGGACCACGGTAGTGGATGCCGTGCGGGTACAGAATAAGACCCATACCCTGGAAGAAATAGATGCCTATTGCACGCTTGCCCGTAATTTAACCTGCCCGCAATGCGGCGGTACTAACACGCAGCTTAACGCCGCACTGATCAGCCATACCATTAGTATACTTGTAGTAACCCTTCAAAATAAAAAATTAAAAATTGCCTGTCCGCACTGCCTGGACAAGGCCAATGGCAAAGCCATTACAATAACCCTGTTCCTGGGCTGGTGGAGCTTTCCCTGGGGGCCGATAAAAGCCCTTCAATCCCTTGCACACAATAACAAAAGCAAAACAACCAACCATGAACAAGGACCAACTGATTATTTGAGAAGCTTTGTAGTAGCTAATATAGGCGCTTTTGAAATGTATAAAAACAATAAAGAAAAATTACAGCAGCTTATTGCTGCGGAGCAATAATAACCAGTGGGGCACCCTGCTATGCCCCTGTTTAGCTTAGCTGCTGGTAAGCAATGGCCGCCAGCAAAGCGCCTATAACCGGCCCTACAATGGGTACCCAGGCATACGCCCAGTCACCAGGGCCTTTTTTACCAATGGGTAAAAGGGCGTGCATAACACGGGGCACAAAATCGCGCACGGGGTTAATGGCATACCCGGTTGGGCCGCCCAGGCTCAGGCCTATGGCCAGCACAATAAAGGCAACGGGCAGGGCATCCAGCGCACCCAGGCTGTTAGACGGGGCTATAATAAACAATACGCCAAAAATGAGCACAAAAGTGCCGATGGCTTCTGTTATTACATTGTTGAGCCCGCTGCGGATGGCCGGTGCTGTGCAAAAAGTGGCCTTTTTAAGATCGGTTTCATCCGTTGCCAGGTAATGCTGCCGGTAGGCCAGCCATACGGCTGTTTGTCCTAATGCTGCACCCAGTACCTGGCCGCCAATATATTGAGGTATGACGGCTGCCGGTATTTTTCCCAAATACGCCAGGGCAATGGTTACTGCGGGGTTCAGGTGGGCGCCGCTGGCTTTTGAGGCCACAAATACCCCTACAAAAACGGCCATTCCCCAGCCAAAGGTGATGACGATCCAGCCGCTGTTATTGCCATTCGTTTTTTTAAGCAATACGTTGGCCACAACGCCGTTGCCCAAAAGGATCAACAAAAAAGTTCCTACCAATTCTCCGGTGAAAATATTCATATGCTACTTGTTTATCGTTTTTAAAACCAACTGATCCTTTTTCCGGTTGATGATACACGAACCGGGACCGTGGTGCTGTTTATTATTTTTAATCCCCGCCAGTGTGCCGCTTTAAGACGGATTCAAAAAAGCCGCTGACCATTGTGCTTCTTGTTGAAAACAAAGCTACTGAAAGAGCGGCATCCGGCCCTGGTATTACAGCGCTCCTCCGGCTACGCTCAGGATGACGACCTGAAAGAACTTGCCTGACGAAGGGCATTGCTTAAGGCTTCGTCAACGGTTCGTCAAGCCCATCCGCCCCGATGACCCGGGCGCGCTCACCGTGACGATCCGCCTGAAAGCTGAATACTGATAGCTGATAACTGACACCTGATAACTGACACCTGATCACTCCTCTTCCTCTGCCCAGGCCTGCGCGGCTTTTACAGCCCGCTTCCAGCCGGCGGTAAGCTGTGTTCTTACGGCTTCTTTCATATACGGTTCAAATGCCTTGTCTGCCTGCCAGTATTGTTTTACCTCTTCAATATCTTGCCAGAAGCCAACGGCTAACCCGCTTAAATAGGCCGCCCCCAGGGCTGTGGTTTCTGTTATTTTCGGACGCACCACTTTTGTACTCAGCAGGTTTGCCTGAAACTGCATAAGGTAATCGTTTACCGTGGCCCCGCCATCTACCCGCACTTCTTTTATACGCATACCG
>DASVMC010000536.1:0-2092 GCA_036384555.1 Niabella sp.
GCAAAAAACAAGGTACCGGACTGGGGTTATACCTGTGTGACAAAATTGCCAAAGATCACAATGCAGACATTTCAGTGACAAATCATGAACCTAACGGAAGTACTTTTGCGGTTAAATTTCATGTTTAGTAGTTAGGACAAAAGATAAAGATTATGAACGGAGACAAAGCGGCTACTATTTTGTTGGTAGAGGATGAAGAAAACCTTCACGAAGCACTAAAACTGAATCTGGAACTGGAGGGATATGCGGTTACATCCGCATTTGATGGCGTTCAGGCTTTAGACGCAATTAAGAACGAATATTTTGATTTAGTGATCTTAGACATAATGCTTCCCGAAATGGATGGCATTGCCGTTGCAGAAACTATCCGCCTGAGCAATACAGAAATACCTATTTTAATGTTAAGCGCAAAAAACACCAGTAATGACAAAGTACTGGGGTTGAAAAAAGGTGCTGATGATTATCTGACCAAACCCTTCAACCTGGAAGAACTGCTGTTAAGGATCCAGAAACTCATCAATAAGAACCAGCGTCTTCAGGAAAAAAGCACGGTAGGAAACTCTTATACTTTTGGCGATAACATCATTGATTTTAAGGCGCAGGAAGCCGTTACCAAGTATGCGGGAAAAATCCAGCTCAGCAAAAAAGAAGCCATGCTGCTGAAACTGCTTATTGAAAACAAAAACGAGGTCGTGCCCCGCGAAAAGATCCTTCAATCCGTTTGGGGATACAATGTATATCCTACTACACGCACTATTGATAACTTTATCTTAAACTTCCGGAAATATTTTGAGAAAGACAGCCGCAATCCCGAATTCTTTCATTCAGTAAGGGGTGTTGGTTATAAATATACGGAATAATGATTCCGGGTTTTCGTAACTACATTATTCCGGGGCCCGTACGCAGCTATTTTTTCCTTCCGGTTTGCAGGATATCAGTACCTTCTCTTAAAAATGATTACCTGGGTCGGTCATCCTGCGCATAACCCTGTTTTCCGTTAAATACTCCCGTTACTTACCGATGACGGCAAAATGTTTTTTTAAGTAACTATTATCCCGTTTTTATCAGATCAATTGCACGAAAATGATGAGCGGGCTCAATTTTATTTAAGGAATCTGCTACATTTGTAAGCGTCCGTAACCAATAAATTGCAAAAAATGGAAAGTAAAAGGTTGTACACACTCCTGCTCATTATTTCTTTTATACCGGCATTTGCCAATGCACAATACAAAAGCAGCTTACCGGCAGACAAATGGGTAGATAGTGTTTACAAAAGCCTGAGCAAAGACCAGCGTATTGCACAGCTCATCATTGTAAGAGCGCATTCCAATCTTGGGGCAGACCATGTTGCCAAGGTCGCTAACGATGTAAAGCAATATAATGTCGGGGCGCTTTGCTTCTTCCAGGGAGGCCCTGTCCGCCAGGCAAATCTTACTAATTATTATCAGTCCTTAGCAAAAACACCGCTGATGATCACCATAGATGGGGAGTACGGATTAGGCATGCGGCTGGACAGTGTGATAAAATTTCCTTATCAGATGACCATTGGTGCACTTTCAGATTCGGCACTCGTATACGAAATGGGACTGGCAGTAGGGCGTCAGCATAAACGTTTAGGCGTACATGTCAATTATGCGCCGGACGTTGATGTGAATAATAACCCCAACAACCCTGTAATCGGTTTCCGTTCCTTCGGAGAAGACAAATTCAAGGTGGCAACTATGGGCATCGCATACATGAAAGGAATGCAGGATGCAGGTATTATGGCCTGTGCCAAACACTTCCCTGGTCATGGCGATGTAGCGGTTGATTCGCACCTCGATTTACCGGTCATTAACAAAACGATGAACCAGCTTGACGAGCTGGAATTATATCCCTTTAAAGCAATGATCAGGGCAGGGGTTCAGAGCATTATGGTGGGACACCTTTTTGTGCCTGCCATTGACCCGGCACCGCACCGCGCTACCTCTATCTCAAAAAATGCCGTAAACGGGTTATTGCGCAGCCAGCTAGGTTTTAACGGTCTGGTATTTACAGATGCCCTGGAAATGAAAGGTGTGGCCAAATATTTTCCCGGTGGCACCATTGCTGT